>DASTAI010000285.1:0-9623 GCA_035712865.1 Solirubrobacterales bacterium | reverse complement strand
GCCGTGCCGGTGGGGTTGCCGTCGACCGCGAGCTGTTGCGTCCCGGTCTCCCGCTCGTCGCCCTCGGGATCGAATTCGCTGGCCGCGTCGTTCGACAGCTTCACCTCGGTGGTGCCCCCGCCCCCTTGGGCGGTCTCGCCGCCCCCGAGGTCGAGCCTGGTGGCGAAGATCACCGCCGCGGCGGCGAGCGCGATGATGACGACGGCGAGCGCGATGCCCGCCCCCGAGATCCGCCGGCGGCCGCCGAGGCGCCGGCGATCGTCGGGCACGGAATCGAGCACGCTCGTCGCCTCGCCGCTCGTGCCACCCCGCCGTGCGGCCTCGACCTCCAGCGTCTGCTCGAGGTCGCGGACCATCTCCGCGACCGTGCTGTATCTGTCCCTCGGGTCCTTGGTGGTCGACCGGTCGACCACGGCCGCGACCGAGGCGGATACCTCCGGCCGCCGCGCCTGGACGTCGGGCATCGGCTCGTTGACGTGCTTCATCGCCACGCCCACCTGGGTCTCGGCCTGGAACGGGACGTCGCCCGTGAGCATCTCGTAGAGGACGACGCCGAGGGAGTAGACGTCGGAGCGCTCGTCTACGTCCTCGCCCATCGCCTGCTCCGGTGAGACGTAGTCCGTCGTCCCCAGCACGCGGCCGGTCGCGGTCATCCCCTTCTGCTCGAGCGAGCGGGCGATCCCGAAGTCGGTCACCTTCGCCCGTCCGTCGGGGTCGATGAGGACGTTCTGGGGCTTGACGTCGCGGTGGACGAGCTTGCGGGCGTGGGCGGCTGTGAGGCCGCGTCCGATCTCGATTCCGTAGGCCACCGCCTCGTCCACCGGAAGACGCCCCTCCTCCTGCATGCGGCGCTTCAGGGTGCGCCCCTCGATGTACTCGAAGACGATGTAGGGGCGCCCGTCGTCCTCGCCGGCGTCGATGACACCCACCAGGTTCGGGTGAGAGAGCCGGGCGGCGGCTCTGGCCTCGCGGCGGAATCGCTCGAGTTGATCCGCCTCCTCGGAGATTTCGCGATGGAGCAGTTTGATGGCGACCGGTCGATCGAGGACCTCGTCGAGCGCGAGGTAGACGGTCGACATTCCGCCTGAGCCCAGCTTCGATTCGAGCCGGTAACGGCCCGAGAGCACTGTTGAGCTCAAGCGTTCCAAAGCTTTGCTGGGTCCATCGGCTGTATTTTCGCCCGCGACCATGACCTCCGTTGCGAGCGCCCTACCGGAATGATGACTGTCCAGGTCCGCTTCTACACCGATCCCGCCTGTCCCTGGTCGTGGGCGGCCGAGCCCGCGATCAGGCGGCTCATCTGGGAGTTCGAGGGAGAGCTCGACTTCGCCTGGGTGATGGGCGGCCTGGCCCGGAGCTACGAGCACGCCAACCTGCTCGATGTGGTCGGGCAATGGCTGGAGGACGCCGCCGCGGGAGGGATGCCGTGCGACCCCAGGATCTGGATCCAGAATCCGCTGAGCTCGACGTATCCCGCGTGCCAGGCCGTCAAGGCCGCCGAGGAGCAGGGCTGGCAGGCCGGGTATCGATACCTGCGCGCCCTGCGCGAGGGGATCATGTTCGAGCGGCGGAAGCTCGATCACGCCGATGCCCTGATCGACGCGGCGGGCCGCTCCGGGATCGACAGGGCCCGGTTCGAGCTGGACCTGCGCTCGCACGCGATCACCGAGGCGTTCGGAGCCGACCTGGAGGAGGTCCGCGATCCGCCCGAGGAGGCGCGCGCCGCCGGCGCCATCCATCGCAGCAGCAAGGGGCGGGAGAGGATCAGCTTCCCCTCGGCGGTGATCGTCGCCGAGAGCGGCTCGCGTCACGGCGTCTGGGGATCCGACGCCGTGGACCCCGAGAAGCTCCGCGCAGGGGCCCTCGCGGCCGGGGCGAAGCTCGCCAACGAGGGGGCACTGGAGCCGCTGGACGCGATCAGCCGCTTCGGGCGCTGCGCCACCAGGGAGCTCGAGGTTCTGGCCCAGCGGCCGCTGCCCGTCCTCGAGGCCGAGCTCTGGGCGCTGGCGCGCGACTGGAAGCTCCGGCCGGTCTCCGCCCTGACGGGGACGGTCTGGGAGTCCGCCTAACCGCGGACGACCCTGCCCGTTTCTCGCGTGGCCCGGCCGATCCGCCCGGCGCCCGGATAGTGGACCCGGAGTCGATTCAGCGCGGCATTCTCGTCGGCCGCCGCGACGACGACGCAGAAGCCGCAGCCCAGGTTGAAGACCTCGTGCATCTCGTCATCGGAGACATCCGCCTGCTCCTGGATCAGGGTGAAGATCCCGGGGACGGGCAGAGGGTCGTCGATCTCGTAGCCGACCTCGGCGTCGAGCCGGAGCAGGTTGGTGAGGCCCCCGGAGGTGATGTGCGCGAGGCCGCGGACGTCGATCTCCGAGCGAAGCAGCTCGACGATCGGCTTGACATAGATCTCGGTCGGCTCGAGCAGGATGTCCGCGAGCGGACGGCCCAGGCGCTCATCGTCCATGGGGATGTCCTCGAGCGCCGAGCGGGCCAGTGTGTAGCCGTTCGAGTGCAGCCCGGAGGAGGGAAGGCCGATCACGGGGTCGCCGGGCTCGATCGCTGTACCGATCACCAGCGAGTCCAGGGCGACGACGCCGAAGCAGGCGCCGGCCAGGTCGAGGCCGTTGATGAGCTCGCCGAGCTGGGCCAGCTCGCCTCCGACGATCTCGACGCCCGCCAGCTCGGCCCCCCGGCCGAGGCCCACCCCGATCGTGGCGGCCACCTCAGGGTCGGCGCGATCGACGGCGAGGTAATCGACCATCGCCAGCGGCTCGGCTCCGACGCAGACGACGTCGTTCACGTTCATCGCCACGCAGTCGATGCCGACGCTGTCCCAGCGGCCCAGCTGCTCGGCCACCACCAGCTTGGTGCCGACCCCGTCGGTGCTGAGGGCGATACCGAGCCGGTCGTCGATCCGGACGACGTTCGCGTAGTGGCCGCTCGGGAGCACCTGGCGACTGTCCTGGGGCGCCGAGGCAGCGAGCGCCGTGACGAGGGCGGCGACGGCAGCGTCGGCGTCTCCCTGGCTGACGCCGGCCCGCGCATAGGCGTCGTCGCTCACGACGATTCCCCGCGCGAGGGAGAGGCGGTGCCCGAGTCGGCGATCCAGCCGGGGAGGCCGTTGCCCTCCCCCGGACGGCCGTTGCCCTGGACGACCGTCTCCGGCTGCGCGAACCCGCGGAGATCGGCCCGGCGCCGGCGGGAGCGGCGCCAGAGCCTGGCAACTACGACTCCGGCGAGGCCGGCTCGATACGCCGCGTAGGGCCAGAGGGCGCTGTCGCGCTCGACGACCCGGATCAGGGCCTGGGAGGCAAGCGTGGAGGCGAATGAGGCCGCGGTCCCTGCGGCGAAGGCGGCTCCCTGTCCCGGGGGAAGCCCGCGCCTTCTCAGGCGTGCGCCCTTGAGCGCCACGGCACCGACGATCACCGGCAGCGCGACGGTGCGGGAGAGCATGTTGGCGTGTTGCCGGGAGAAGCCGCGCCAGCGGGCGACGCTGAGGGTGGCCCCGTTTCCCGAGACCCCGGGAGCGAGGGCCGCGGCCTGGGCGAAGCCCAGAGCGAGGCCATCCACCGGCGTGGCCTCGCCCCGATCCCGCCGCTGCGGCGTCCGGTCCGCGGCGACCATCGCGCCGGCCCCCGCGAGCAGGCCGGCTGCGGTGGGCACGGGGCCGCCGAGCCGACGTTCGATCAGCCGCTCGAAGAGGACCCCGAAGAGCGCAGGCGGCAGGAAGGAGAGCCCGAGCAGGGCCGCCCGGCGGGCGTCGAACGAGCGCAGCTCCTCGAGGATCACCTGACGCTGGCCCACGAGCAGCGCCGCCGCGGCGCCGGCGTGCAGGGCCACGCCGAAGGTCTTCTCGATCTCTGCGTCGCCGTCCTCACGGCGCCAGCCGAGGAACCAGGGGACGAGAGTGAGGTGGGCGGAGCTGGAGACCGGGAGGAGCTCGGTCGGTCCCTGGACCGCGCCGAGGACGATCGCCCTCGACGGTTTCACGAAGCGGGTTGCTCCTCCGCGTCCGCGGCGGGCCGGGCACGGGAGCGCCTGCGCTTCCAGATCGCGTAGACGATCAGCGCCACGATCCCCGCCAGGACGAGGTAGTCGAGATAGTGCAGCCTGTCCTTCCAGTCATCCCACTTGCTCCCTGCGAGCTTCCCGAGGAACCCCAGCGCCAGGACCCACGGGATGCAGCCGAGGAAGGTGAGGACGCTGAAGCGCCAGAAGGGCATGCGCGCCACGCCGGCGGGGAGGGAGATGAAGGTCCTGATCACCGGCAGCATGCGCGAGAAGAAGACCGTGGCGTCTCCGTGGCGGTTGAACCAGTCGTCCGCCCAGTCGAGATAGCGGCGGTTCGCGTGGAAGATCCGGTGCCGCTCGACCAGCTCCAGGCGCCCGTAGTAGCCGATCGCGTAGGAGATCCATGACCCCACCAGGTTGCCGAGGACACCGGCGGCAACGATCCCGAAGAGAGTCAGGGTCCCATCCTCGACCTTGAAGCCGGCGAACAGCATCGTCGCCTCGCTCGGGATCGGGATCAGCGCGCTCTCGAGGGTCATCAGGACGAAGACCCCGGCGTAGCCGAGGTCGCCGATCACGTTCGTGGCGAAGTCGACAAGCTTGTCCGTCACCGCCGCCGTCAGGAAGGGAGATTCGAGGCCCGTCACAGGGGCGGCATGGTAGGGGCTGTCACCCGACCGCGGGGCCGCGCGGACGAAGAAATCCGTGAACGGGGCGGTGCCGATCTCCCGGCAGGAAACGGGTTGCTACCCGCTTTGCGGGCAGCACGCTCCCAACAACTAGACTCGCCCCGGCGTGGACCGGCTCTCCTACCCCGTCTGGCGTCACCGGCTGACCCAGATCGCCGCCGACGCAGTCCTCGTGGCGGTCGCCTACTACCTGGCCTTCAGGTTGCGGTTCCTCGATGCGTCGGGCGGGATCCCCGAGCGCTACGACCACATGCTGGCCAACTCGATCGGCTTCGTCGTGCTCGGCGAGCTGATCGTCTTCTCTCTCTCGGGCCTGTACGAGAAATGGTGGCGGTACTTCCGCCTGCCGGACATGATCGCCGTCCTGCGCGCCTGCGCGATCTCGACGGCGATCCTGGCGATCGTCTTCCTCATCCTGAAGCCGTTCGACGACCAGATCCCGCGCTCGGTCGTCGTCTCCAACTTCCTGCTCACGGTCTTCCTCGTCGGCGGGGCCAGGCTGCTCGCGCGGATGGTCCTGGTCGAGCGAGTCGCGCGTCGCGACGTACGCGGCGCGAGGCGGGTGCTGGTGGTCGGCGCCGGGTCCGGAGGGCAGATGGTCGCGCGGGAGCTGCAGCTCAACCCGAACCTGGGCGCCAAGGCGATCGGCTTCCTCGACGACGACCCACGAAAGCGCGGCATGCGCCTCCACGGCATCAACGTCCTCGGCACGACCGAGGAGGTCGGCGACGTCCTCGACGAGTTTCATCCCGACGAGGTGCTGATTGCGATCCCGTCCGCCCCCGGCGAGCTCCGCGGCCGGGTGGTCACCGCCTGCCGGGAGCGAGACGTTCCCGTCCGGACCCTGCCGACGGTGTTCGAGCTCCTGCGCGGCGGCGTCCAGCTCACCCGGCAGCTGCGCGAGGTGCAGGTCGAGGACGTCCTTGGCCGGGAGCCGGTGAAGATGGAGCTCGACCGCGTCGGCGCCTACATGCAGGACAAGGTGGTGTTGGTCACGGGCGCCGGCGGCTCGATCGGCTCCGAGCTGGTCCGCCAGATCGCGAGGGTGCGCCCGAAGCTGATCGTCGTCCTCGACCACGCGGAGGACAACCTCTTCCGAATCGACCGGGAGATGATCGAGGAGCGGCACTTCACCCGGGTCGAGTCGGTGCTCGCCGACTGCAAGGAGCCCGAGCGGATGCTCGAGGTGATGCAGCGATTCAGGCCGGACGTCGTCTTCCACGCGGGCGCCTACAAGCACGTGCCGCTGATGGAGGCGAACCCCCTCGAGGCGATCCGCAACAACGCGATCGCCACCCGAGTCACCGCCGAGACGGCCGTCGCGTCGGGCTGCGAGCGGTTCGTGCTCGTCTCGACCGACAAGGCGGTCAGCCCCCGGACCGTGATGGGCGCCTCCAAGGCGATGGCGGAATGGATCGTCGAGGCCGCCGGGCGCAAGCACCCGCAGACCCGTTTCGTCACGGTCCGCTTCGGGAACGTGCTCGCCTCATCCGGCAGCGTCGTCCCGATCTTCCGCAGCCAGATCGAGCGCGGCGGGCCCGTGACCGTGACCGACCCGGAGATGACCCGCTACTTCATGACCATCCCGGAGGCGGTCCAGCTGGTGATCCGGTCCGGCGATCTCGGCGGTGCCAGCGGCGAGGTCTTCGTGCTCGAGATGGGAGAGCCGGTGAAGATCGTCGACCTCGCCCACAACATGATCCGACTCGCCGGCTACGAGCCGGAGGTGGACATCGCGATCGAGTACGTCGGCGCTCGGCCGGGCGAGAAGCTCCACGAGGAGCTCTTCAACTCGGACGAGCGCCCGCAGCCGACCGCAGCCGAGCGGATCGTCCGAGCGGTCCGCCCCGCCCCACGGGACCCGGAGTGGGTGAACGCGACGCTGGTTCGCCTCGAGTCGTTGGTCAGCTCGGGCGACGAGGCCGACCTCGCCGAGCAGACTGTCGAGCTGGTGACGGAGCGCAGCAAGGCCGCGCCGACGCTCGATGACATGACCGCGTAGCCCCGGTCGCGCCCGTAACATCCTGCGCTCCCCCCCGGCTATGAGCAGCCTTCTCAAGGACGTCGGCGCCATTGCGGGCCTTGCCTCATTCCTGGGGCTGGCCCTTGTCGCGCTGCTCTACTTCGCCCAGGCGCGAGACATCAGGCGCCTGCGTGAGAACGCCAGCTTCCTTGTCGAAGGCGGCTCGGAAGACGGTGAGGCCGTCACGCCGGCGGAGCGAGCCGCCACCGCCGTCGCGGCCAAGAAGCCGGAGGAGGCGGCCGCAGCGGCAGCCGCGACCGCTCCGAACGAGGCCGAGGCCTACCGGAGGGCGGAGCTCGCTCGCCAGGCCGCGGAGCGCCGCAAGCGCTTCGAGCAGCGCCGGCGCCGTCCCTCCAACGGCCGGGAGCGGCCGGACTGGCTGTCGGATTGGAAATCCGTGACGGCGATCGTGGTGATCGGGGTGATCGTCTTGGCGGGCGCGGCGTTCGGGGTCACCCGGATCGTCGGCAGCAACTCCGAGTCGAGCACGCCCGCCGCGGGCAAGAACAAGGGTCCGTGCCCGCCCGGGCAGACCAGGGTGGCGGTGCTCAACGGGACGCCCACGCCCGGGCTTGCGGCGACCTTCGCCGGTCCACTGAAGCAGAAGGGCTACAAGACGACACCGGTTGGAAACACCGACTCCCCGTTCACCACCAGCGTCGTCATGTACGACCCGCAGACCGGAAAGCAGTGCGCGGGCGTGATCTCGGAGATCGTCGGCATCCCCAAGCAGCAGCCGATGGACAACGAGGTCCGCGTCGCCGCCGAGGGTGATCCTGTCGCGGTGGTTCTTGGGGACGACAAGGCCGGCTCGGGCGGGGCCAGCACAACCGACTCGGGAATCTGAGCAAGCCCACTCGATCGCTGGCCCTGATCTCGGCGCTGACGGTGGCGCTGCTGCTTGTCGGCACGGCGGCGGCGATGGTCGTGACCCAGCACCTGCGTCATGACGGCCCGGTGGTCAGCAACATCTTCCTGAAGCACCGCCCGCATGGCAGCTACCGCGCCTGTTTCACCCTGACACGGACGGACACGGTCCAGGCCGAGATGGTCGATGCCTCCGGGCAGCCTGTCCGCGTTCTGCTGCCCGCCCAGCGGCTGCAGGGGGGAACGGAGAAGGCGGATGCCCACTGCTACACGTGGGACGGCACCGATGACGGCGGGGCCCCGGTCCCGGCGGGCACGTACTACCTGCGCTTCCAGCTGGAGCAGGCCGACCGCACGGCCACCTCCGGCGAGCACGTCGTCATCTCCTCACCGGGTGGAGGATGAGCACGGCGCTCGAGATCATCGGCTGCCTCGGCGCGGCCGCCGCGGTTTCCGCGGGACTCCTCACCTCGGACGCGCGTGTGCGGGGCGCGGCGTTGCTGGTGGCGATGGCCCTTGCCGCTGCGCTGGTCGCAGGACAGGGCTGGGATGAGATCTCCACTCTGCGCAGCCACCAGATCGAGTTCGGCGCCGTCATCCTCGCCGCGCTCGTGGCGCTGGCGGTCGGCGCCGCCGTCCTGGTCCGCTGGCCGGTCCTGCTGCCCCTGCTGCTGGTCGCGACCCTGCCCTTCCGGGTTCGGCTGCACGTTTCGGGTGGGGAGGACGTCAACCTGCTCGTCCCGCTGTACGCGGTGCTCGGTGCCGGGGTCGTGGCCACCGCGCTGGAGGCGTTCCGGGGCCGCGCCCGGGTCCGTCCGCTCCCCCGGCCGCTGGCGTTGGCCGTGGTCCTCGTCGTCTGCCTCTACGCGATCCAGGCGACCTATTCCGCCGACCTCGACTTCGCAGCCCGGAACATCGGCTTCTTCCTGACCCCCTTCGCGGTGCTCTTCTGCCTGCTGACGATGATGGAATGGGACCGTCGGCTACTCCGCCTGGCCTTCGCGGTCGTCGTAATCGAGGCGGTGCTCTTCGCCGGCATAGGCATCGGTCAGTACGCGACCGAGCACATCTTCTGGAACGGGAAGCTGGAGGCCTCCAACGACTTCCACTTCTACTTCCGCGTCAACTCGCTGTTCTGGGACCCGAACATCTACGGCCGCTACCTGATGGCGGCCATCCTGCTCGCCTGCGCGGTCCTGCTCTTCACCTCCGATCGCCGTGTGGCCTTTGTCCTGGTCGGCGCGCTCGCGATCATCTTTGCCGGGCTCGTCTTCTGCTTCTCGCAGACGACCTTCGTCAGCCTCTTCGTCGGCCTGGCCGTGCTCGCCGCGCTCCGCTGGAGCGCGGGCTGGGTGGCGGTCGGGGCGCCGCTGGCCTTCGCGGTCACGATCCTGGCGGTCCTCTTCCTGGCGGGGGGCTCCAATGAGAGCTCACGCGACATCAGCGAGGGCCACAGCAGCCTGATCAGCGGCGGCGCCAAGCTCGCGTGGCACCGGCCCCTGTACGGGTACGGCTCGGCGTCGTTCTCCAAGGAGTTCGCTGAGGCGGAGGACGTCCCACCCGGTGACACGACCATCTCCCACACGGAGCCTGTGACCGTCGCCGCGGAGCAGGGAGTGATCGGGATCCTGGGGTATCTCGCGCTTCTGGGGGCCGCCGTCTGGACGCTCTTCTCGGGGATGAGGTCGGTCGCACCCGGACTCGGAGCGCCCTACCGCTCACTCGAAGACGGCGAACGGGCTGAGCTCGGGCCCGCGAGGATCGGCCTCGCGGCCGCCTTCGTGGCGCTGCTGGCCCACACGATCGGCTACGCCGCCTACCTGACGGACCCGCTCACCTGGGCGCTTCTCGCCCTGGGCGGGGTGCTCGCCGCGGAGATGGACGTCGGTGGCTGGCCGAGGCGCACCGGCGCGACCGAATCGCAGGCGCAATCCGCCGCCGCTCCTACAGTCGCCTGATCCCATGACGGGCTACCTCCGCCGCCTGGCGACGACGGGTGCCGCGTACACGGCCTCGAGCGTGATCTCGAA
>DASTAI010000284.1:0-4522 GCA_035712865.1 Solirubrobacterales bacterium | reverse complement strand
CCTGCCTGGCGGAGGACGACGCTGGTGGAGGTGAAGCCGGAGGACCTCGGCGACGGCCATGCCCGGGTCAGCGCGACGGTCACGCACCACTTCTCCGATCGCAAGTACGTCTCGGTCGAGGACGACGTGATCTACCTCCAGAAGAGCGCCGGACGCTGGCAGCTCGCGAAGCCGAGCGCGACGTTCTACCGCGCGGTCGGCTACGACTCGCCACCACTGGCCGCGTTCACCCCGCCGGGCGGCTGGTAGCCGCCGGTCAGAGTCGAGAGATCAGAACCTGTGGTTTCCGCCGCCGCGTGGCCCGCGCTGGTGGAAGCGCTTGGGGTGGCGCCGGCTGACACCCACGATGCTCGCCCCCGGATTGTTGGAGCTCGGCTGCACGATCGTCGCGTAGGCCACGGAGCCCGTCAGCGCATTCGACCAGAGGGTGCCCTTGGATCGGCCGAGGGAGAGCAGCACCCGCCCGGCTCCGTGGGCGTGGCGCTTGCGCACCATCAGCCTGCTGCGGCGGGCGTCCGCCCGCACGTATGCGAACGACCGTCCGTTTGCCGACGGATTGAAGAGCAGCAGGCGCGGAGAGCGGACGAGCGCGCGGTGCTTGTGGGTCCCCATCACCCGCTGGACGATGCGGCTGCCCCGCGGGGTGGCGAGCCCGTAGAGGACGACCCGTCCGTCGATCGCAGGGCGGCTCAGCTGGCCTGCACCTCCCTGCGAGGCGATCTGCAGCGGCGGAGCGGCCGCGGCCGGGTTGGCGATGTAGCGGATGAGGATGGCGTCGCCGCCACCGCCCGAAGTCCGGTAGGCGAGCCAGAGATCCGAGACCGCGACCGCGTCCGCCCCGGAGGCTGGAATCTGGGCGACGGGCGCAAGGGTGCTGCGGTCGAACAGCTGCACCGAATCGTTCTGGATGGTCGCTACGTAGCGGCCGCCGATCGCCGGATGGCTGCCCGGCAGCGGGACCTCGGGTCCGCCGCGACTCATCACGGCCGGGCCGCCGAGCCGCTGGAAGAGCAGGGCATCCGCCGTGGCGGAGGGGTCAGTCGCGTTCGAGACGCTCTTCCCCGCGGCCCCAGCGCTGCCCGTGATGACGATGAGCGCCAGCGCCGCCACGGCCAGAGCCGCGGCGTCGCCGCGTCGAAGACCCAGGTAGATGGCAGGGTGCTCGCACATGAGCTCCGTCGCGCGGATGCCCGTCGGGCGGCCCGCGAGTGGAGACAGCACCAGGATCGGCAGAGCCCGCCCCAGGCCGAAGCAGGCACCGAGCACGAGCCCCAGGGCCGGATCGCCGACGGCGAGGCTGACTCCGGCCAGGGCCCACACGCCGAAGGAGAGGACGAACGTCGTGAAGCCGATCCCCAGCAGCACGCCATAGAGGGCGGCCGCCACCGGCATCGGCATCACCCGCCGCCAGTGCTCGGGGAGCTGCCGGCGAATCTGGGGGACGATCCGGGTCCCCCGAACCTCGAGGACCGCGGCGAGCAGCGCGATGGCCGCGGCGATGAGGTAGGACGCGCGTCCTCCCGCCCCGTGCAGCAGATCGCCGATCGCGGCCAGAGAGCCGAAGGTGAGAAGGCCGCCGGCGACCGCACCGGGCAGGAAGGCGACGCAGGCCGCCGCGGTGGTCCGGCGCCCGCCGGTGTGGCCGGTCGGGCCGATCGTGTCGATCACCGACAGGCCGCAGGGCGAGAACGTGCCGGTGGCGCCGATCAGGAGCGCCGCGACGCCGAGCGCGATCTCGAGGGCCGACATCAGCAGGGCACCCGCGTGTCGTAGTACTGGACGCAGAAGACCTTTCGACCCGAGAAGCAGTAACCCGTGAGCGCGGCGTCGCCGTTGATCCGCGTGTTGTGGTGAGCACAGCAATCGCGGAGCTGGCGCACCTTGCCTCCGCAGCAGCGATACCAGGAGCCGTCGTTCTGGGTGTGGAACCCGTAGATCTCCCCGGTTCGCTTGCAGAGCTGGGTCCGCGGCGCCGGTGGGATCGGTCGCCCATCAGGGCCACGCAGCAGTTGGCCGTCGTCGTCCACGGGCTGGCCCGCGTCGTTGACCGGCCGCCCGATGTCGTCGATCGGATGGCCGTCGCTCGCGCGGAGCGGGCGGCCGCGGGAGTCGATGCGCGGCAGCCCGGTCGGATGGGGACACGATCCGGTCGTATAGGTGTGGCCGCAGAAGTGGAAGGCCTGGCTGTCGCCCGGCTCGATCAGGGTGCCGACGGTCCGGGCCGCCGTGAGGGCCACCAGAGCACCCCCGACTCGCGCGAGGAAGCCGCGCCGGGAGGTGTCCCGCGCCAGCGAGTCGGTTATCCGGTCCAGATGCTCAGGCACCGCGCGGCTCCCCCCGCCGTTCCGCCGTTGCCAGGACGCTCTCGAGCTGCGCCAGGTTGTTGAAGGTGCCCTTGGCCAGGACCGTGCCCTCCCGGTCGAGTGCGAGGGCGAAGGGGCTGCCGGGGATCTCCAGGCTCCGCCAGAGCTCCGCCTCGGCCACCTCGTCGAAGACGCCCACCGCCACCCGAGGATCCTGGGCCACGTTCTCGATCGCCGGCGCGAGCGTCTGGCAGATTCCGCATCCCTCCGAGGTGAAGACGGCGAGACCGAAGTCCGCGCCGTTCTGGCTGATCCTCGCCGAGAGACCGGGTGCGATCGAGCCGATGTCCGGACCCTCCCCGGTGATCTCCAGCGCTCCCTGTGTTCCCAGCTGCAGGCGCAGCATGCCCACCTCGCGCGCGAGCCCGAGCACCGCCACCGCGAGCCCGGCGCAGGCCGCGAGGGCCACCCCGATGGCGATCCACATCCAGCCCTGGGTGCCGATCGAGATCGAGTCCGCCGACGGGACCAGCGCGAAGGCGACGGCGAGGGCGAGGTTCCGAGCCACTCCGAGCCAAGAGACCTTGGAGCGGGGTCCGAAGCAGGCGCAGGGGGTGCCCGCCCGGCCGCGAAGCAGGGCGGCCACGGTGAGAGCGGCGAACAGCGCCATCAGCGCCGCAGCGGCGTAGGCGGCCGCATCCGACCCCAGCGCCACGCCCACCGCCAGCGCCAGCTCGACCGCGATCAGCACGGCCCAGGCGATCGGTCGCAGCGGGCCCTCCTCGAATCCGAAGCTGCCGAGAGCCGCGATGCTCGCCCGCGGCGACGCCAGCTTCGCGAGCGCAGCGCCCGCCAGCACGACTCCCAGTGCTACCCGCAGAACGATCTCCACAGTCCCTCCAGGCGCAACCTAGCACCAGCCCCTAAGGGCGACGCCGCCGCTCAGGCCGTGTTCTGGTTCAGCTTCTTCTTCGCCTTCTTGGCGCAGCGCTTCCGCTTCTTCTTGTCGCGAATTCGCTTGCACTTCTTCGCCGCGGTCTTTGCCGCCGACTTCGAGGTAGTCGTTCGCGTCGTCGCACCCGAGCCCCCGGGCGTCTCCGGAAGCAGGTCGAGCTGCGATTCCAGATTCGCGACATCCCCCTCGATCAGCGGGCGCATCGTGGAGTCGGCGACGCGGGTGTAGACCCCCGGAGCGTTCGGCTCGGCGCAGCCTTCGCCCCAGCCCGTGATCCCGACGAGGCGGTAGTCGCCTCCACCGATCGCAGCCTGAAGCGGGCCTCCGCTATCCCCGGTGCAGGTGTCCTTGCCATCGGCGGCGGCACAGATCATGGTGGCGGCGTCGAAATCCGAGCCGTAGTCGGAGTTGCAGGTGGCGTCGGAGACGATGTTCACCGTGGTCGCCCGGAGTATGTCCTCGGTTGCGTTCGACGAGTCGCTCGTCGTGCCCCAGCCGCTGATGTCCACGGGAGCGCCCGGCGCCCAGAGCGAGGCCTGGTCCGTTCCGGCGATGTGGATCTGAGGCTGGGAGGAGGGCGCGTTCAGCACGAGGTACCCGACGTCGAACCGGGGCACGCCGTGGTGCCGGAAGTTCCCGTTGTAGTTCGACTGGTAGGCCGTCGCCGTGACGCCGACCTCGGCGCCCTCGCTGGGTAGGGAGAGCGTCGTGCGCCCGAGCACGACGTCGACGTCGTCGGGGTCGATCTTCGCCGTTCCGTCGCCGCCCGGATCGTTGATCGAGCAGAGGATGACGCAGTCGGGATCCGTGTCGAACACGCAGTGCCCCGCGGTCAGCACGATCCTGGACGTGATCAGGGAGCCGCCGCAGAACTGCCGATCGTGGGCGTCACCGGACATCGTCGACGGGCTGTAGACGACCGCCGCTTGCCACGGGTACTGGGCGATCGAGACCTGGCCCCCGCCGACGATCTTCGGCTGAATCGAGCCCTTGGTCTGCGCGCCGGCGCTGGCCGGGACGAGGAGCGCCAGTGCCCCCAGAGCAATCGCCGCGCCGATTCGAACCGGTCCCGTCATCGCGCCCGGACCTATTTGTGCGTGGCGAGGAGCTTGGCCTTGCGGTTGCAGCGCTTCCGCTTGGGCTTGCTCTTCAGCTTCCGGCACTTGGCGAACGGGTCGGCCGCCCGGCTGGTGGTCGTGGGCGGTGGCGTCGTCACCGGCGGCTCCGGATCAACCGGGGGAGGCGGTGGCTCGGTCGGCGTTCT
>DASTAI010000283.1:0-2652 GCA_035712865.1 Solirubrobacterales bacterium | reverse complement strand
ATCAGACCGCCGTCCGCGGGCGAGCTGACGGCGAGCTGCTCGCCTCCCGCGGCATTGCCCTGGTTGGCACCCTCGGCCTGGTGCGCCTCCTCCGCCTGCTCCTTGTCGCGCTTGTCCTGCTCGTCGTTCGCCTTGACGACCGCGAACGACATCGTGGCGACGACGATCGCCGCGAACAGCGCCGTGCCGCCGACGAGGATCGCGCGGCTGCCGGGGAACGTGTCGCTGTCGCGAATCCCCAGGAACGCGAGCCCCACGGCCGCGATGACCAGGATGATCCCCAGAACGAAGAAGAAATCGCCGTCCATCCGGCGCGGATCCTACCCGTGCGAGCAGGCGGCCAGGAGCGCGCCCAAGCGGTCAGGCGGCCTCGCTCAGCCGCCGTTCTGCCGCTCGCACGGCGTCGTAGGCGACCTCCAGGGGGAAACCTCGTCTGACGAGCAGCCCGAGCGCGCGCTCGCGCCCGCGCTCCGAGGTGCAGCTCATCTCCCTGGCCAGCAGGAGCGAGGTGGCGCGCTCGCAGAGCGCGCCGTCGTCCTCGGCGCTCAGCGCCGCCTCGATGTGCTCGCGGGGCACCCCCCGCCCCTGGAGGGTGACCTCGATCCGGTCGGGCCCCCAGCCCGCCAGCAGCCGCTTGTCGGCCGCGAAGCGGCGGGCGAAGCTCTCGTCGTCGATCGCGCCAGCCTCGGCCAACAGCGCGATGACCTCATCGATCTCGCCCTCCTCCACCCCGCGCTCGGCGAGCCAGGCGCGCAGCTCCGACTCGGTGCGCTCCTTGTATCCGAGCGCCTTGAGGGCGAGGTCGTATGGGTCCTCAGGCAGCCTTCTTCTCCGGCTTCTTGACCGCCTTCACGGCGGCCTCCGCCTTCTCGGCGTCGGCTTCCTTGTCGGCCTCCGGGCGCGACTCGGCGTCGGCGCCGACCCCCAGCTTCTCGTGCACCTTGCCTTCGAGCTCGGCCGACAGCTCGGGGTTGTCGCGGAGGAACTCCTTGGTGTTGTTGCGGCCCTGACCGAGCCGCGTCTCGCCGTAGGAGAAGAACGAGCCCGACTTCTGAATCAGGTCGTGCTCCAGCGCCATGTCGAGCAGGCCGCCCTCCTTGGAGATGCCCGTGCCGTACTCGATGTCGAACTCGGCCTGGCGGAAGGGCGGCGCCACCTTGTTCTTCACGACCTTCACCCGGACCCGGTTCCCGACGGCCTCGGTGCCCTCCTTGAGGGTCTCGATCCGGCGGATGTCGAGCCGCTGCGAGGAATAGAACTTGAGCGCGCGCCCACCCGGCTGGGTCTCGGGCGAGCCGAACATCACCCCGATCTTCTCCCGGATCTGGTTGGTGAACAGGCAGACCGTCTTGGCGCGGCTGAGGTTGCCGGCGAGCTTGCGCAGCGCCTGCGACATCAGGCGCGCCTGGAGCCCGACGTGCTGGTCCCCCATCTGGCCCTCGAGCTCGACCCGCGGCGTCAGCGCCGCCACGGAGTCCACCGCGACCACGTCGACGGCGCCGGAGCGCACCAGCACGTCGACGATCTCCAGCGCCTGCTCGCCGTAGTCCGGCTGGGAGATCAGCAGCTCATCGGTGTTGACGCCGATCTTGCGGGCGTAGGTCGGGTCGATGGCGTGCTCGGTGTCGACGAAGGCGCAGACCCCGCCGCGCGCCTGGGCCTCGGCGACGATGTGGTAGATCAGGGTCGTCTTCCCCGAGGACTCCGGGCCGAAGATCTCGACGATGCGGCCACGCGGGACGCCGCCGACGCCGAGGGCGATGTCCAGCGGGAGTGCGCCGGTCGAGATCGCGTCCACGTCCATGGACCCGACATCCCCGAGCTTCATCAGGGCTCCCTGCCCGAAGTTCTGCTCGATCTGCTTCACCGCCGCCTGCAGCGCCTGGTCGCGCGCCTTCGCGTCCTTCTCGCCGGCCTCTCTCAGATTGGGCTTCTGATCTGCCATTGGGTCACCTCTCTGTCTCGTCGTTGGCGGTCGGAAGCTCCAACTCGGCCAGGGACTCGTACTCCGCGCCTGTCCGGCGCAGGTGGGACTTGAACAGCACCAGACGGGTCGGACGGAAGAACCGGAACATGTGTTCGGGCAATGGATGCGGCGGGGTCATGATCTGCGCCGGCTTTCGGCTCTTCGGCGCCTCGGGCTTGACGCGGGCAACGGTCAGGTGCGGCCAGAAGGGCCGCTTCTCGGGCTCGTAGTACCCCTCCCGCACCAGCCGCTCCTCGACCCGCGCCTGCAGCGACACGATCTCCTCGGAGTTCGCGGCCAGCGCGATCAGGCGGGGCCGCTTGCCCCGCGGCACGCCCACGGGCTCGGCCTGGAGCTCGACCGCGGGAGCCGGGCCGTCCACCTCGAACGCCCGTCTGGCGATCGCCTTCGCGTCCTTCTCGGCCTGGTAGCCGAGGAAGACGAGGGTCATGTGGAGCGCCTCGGGCCTGACCACTCGCAGGGCGGGATCGGAGAGCGCCGTCCGCTGCCAGTCGACGATGCCCGCGCGCACGTCGTCGGGCAGATCGAGGGCCACGAACAGGCGAGCCCGGGGGCTCTTGAGCCGCTCCTTGGCCATCTCGAAAACCTAGATGCCGGATCGGCCGCACCCGCCACAGGTCATTGAGCGACCGCGTCCCGCTTCTCTCCCCGCTCAGTCGCCTTCC
>DASTAI010000282.1:0-19447 GCA_035712865.1 Solirubrobacterales bacterium | reverse complement strand
GAGCCGATAGCGCCGCCCGTCCGGCGAGATCCGGGGCAGGCGCTGGGCGAGCCCGGGGATCAGCTCCGTCCCGTCCGCGCCGCTCTTGTGCCGGTACGTGAGCAGCGGCGTGTAGGCGATCCAGTCGGCCTGGGCGCCCTCAGGCGTCGAAGACAGCTGGGGATCGAGGTAGTCCGGAGGCGCCGGCATCGTGACCCTCGCCGAGCCGCCGACCGTCTTGTCGGATGAACCGCAGCCACTGAACAGCCCGATTGCGGCAACCGCAGCCGCCAGGGCCGCAGCGGCGGTCGCGGCGCGGGATCGCAGCATCAGCCCTCGAGCTTCGCCTCGATCGCCCTCCGGGCCGCGGCCAGGGCCTCGTCCAGCTTCGCCGGATCGCGGCCGCCGGCCTGGGCCACGTTCGCTCGGCCGCCACCGCCGCCGCCGATCACCTGGGCGGCCTCCTTGATCACGTCTGCGGCCGAGAGATCGCGATCCGTGACCTCCTTGCTGAAGCTGGCGACAAGCGCGGCCTTGCCGTCCCCGGCGCCTCCGAGCACCACGGCCGCCGCTCCGGCCCGCGACTTGATCCGGTCGGCGAGGTCGAGCAGCGCGCGCTGATCGGCGTTCTCGCCACGGCCGACGAAGACGGTGATGCCGTCGACCACCTGCCCGGTGGCCGCGATCTCCTCGGCCTGCTTGGCGAGGTCCTCGGAGCCCGTCCTGCTGGCCCTCTCCTCGAGCTCGCCGAGGCGGTCAGCCGCGCGGCGGGCACCCCCAACCGGGTCCTGCTCGGAACCGAGCAGGCGGCCCACCTCCGAGAGCTCCCGCGAGCGGCCCCGGAACCAGTCGATCGCGGCTGGGCCGGTGAGCGCCTCGATGCGGCGCACGTTCGCGGCGCTCGAGCCCTCGGAGGCGATCGCGAAGATCCCGATCGTCGCGGTGTTGGGGACGTGGGTGCCCCCGCAGAGCTCGCGGGAGACGCCCTCGACCTCGACCACGCGGACCCAATCGCCGTATTTCTCGCCGAACAGGGCCATGGCGCCGAGCCGCTCCGCCTCCATCCGCGACATCTCGAGCGCCCGCACCGGATGGCTCTCCTTGATCCAGTCGTTGACGCGGTCGCCGATGTCGCGCATCTCCTCGGCGGTGAGCGGGGCGCCGTGGGTAAAGTCGAAGCGAAGCTTGTCGGGTCTCACCGCGGAGCCCGCCTGGCGGACGTGGGTGCCAAGGCGCTCCCGGAGCGCCGCATGGAGCAGGTGCGTCGCGGTGTGGTTGCGCATCGTCGCGAACCGCGCCACGTGGTCGACCTCGGCGTCGACCCGGGTGCCGGGGCCGAGGCCGTCGAGTGGGCCGTCGAGCTCGACGGCCTGGTCGTCGCCGATCCGGTAGACGTCCGCGACCCGCGCGCTGCCCCCGTTCCAGCGGACCTCGCCGGAGTCAGCGACCTGGCCGCCACCCTCCGCGTAGAAGGGGCTCTCCTCGAGCTTGACGAGCGCGTTGCCGTCATCCCCCTGAGCCGCCAGGAGGCTGGTCTCTGCCTGCAGCTTCTCGTAGCCGACGAAGCGCGACGGCGGCGCGGTCGAGGCGAACTTCAGGACCGCGCCGTGGTGGTCCTCTGAGCCGTGGGCAGTCGCGGAACCGGTCCTGGCGCGAGAGCGCTGCTCCTCCATCAGCTCCTCGAAGCCCTCGTCGTCCACCGACAGCCCCTGCTCGGCCAGCAGCTCCTTGGTGAGGTCGTACGGGAAGCCGTAGGTGTCGTGGAGCCGGAAGGCGTCCGCTGCGTCGATCCACGAGGTCCGGTCCTCGTGCGCGTGACGGATCAGGTCCGCCAGCATCTCGGTGCCCCGCTCCAGTGTGAGCCCGAAGCTCTCCTCCTCGTTCGCGGCCCAGCGCAGCACGTTCTCCCGCTCGGCTCCGAGCTCCGGATAGGTCGGCGCGAGCAGGTCGAGGGCCCTCTCGGCGAAGCGCTCGAGGAACGGCGAGGGGATCTCGATCGAGCGGCCCTGCTGGATCGCCCGGCGCATGATCCGGCGGAGCACGTAGCCGCGGTCCTCATTGGAGGGCACGACCCCCTCGGCGATCAGCGCGGCGGTCCCGCGAGCGTGATCGGCGAGGATCCGCATCGCGCGCGTCGTCGGTCCGCCGTCCTCATACGACCGCCCGGAGAGCTCCTCGGCGAGGTCGATCAGGGGCCGCATGGCGTCGGTCTCGAAGACCGAGTCGACGCCCTGGAGGATCGCCGCCATCCGCTCGAGACCCATGCCGGTGTCGATGTTCTTCATCGGCAGCTCGCTGAGGGACCCGTCCTCGGCGAGGTCGTAGGTCATGAAGACGTGGTTCCAGTACTCGACGAAGCGATCGGTGTCGTCCCCGGGACGCTCGTCCGGCCTGCCGAACCGCTCGCCCCGGTCGATGTAGAGCTCCGAGCAGGGGCCGCACGGGCCGGTCGGCCCGGCCTGCCAGAAGTTCTCCGAGCGAGGCAGGAGGACGATCCGCTCCTCGGGCACGCCCACCCCCCGCCAGATCTCGATCGCCTCCACGTCGGGGCCGAGCCCGAGCTCCTCGTCGCCCTCGAAGACCGTCACCCAGATCTCGTCCGGGTCGAAGCCGAATCCCTCGGTCGAGAGCTCCCAGCCCCAGGGGATCGACTGCTCCTTGAAGTAGTCCCCGAAGCTCCAGTTGCCGAGCATCTCGAAGAAGGTCAGGTGGCGCCTGGTGTTGCCGACCTCCTCGATGTCCGTCGTCCGGAAGCAGCGCTGGACGTCCGCGACCCTCGGCGCGGGTGGCGTGCCCTGGCCGAGGAAATACGGCTTGAACGGCTGCATCCCCGCCGTGGTCAGCAGCACGGAGGGGTCGTGCACCGACGGCACGAGCGAGGCCGAGGGCACGATCCTGTGGCCGCGCTCCTCGAAGAACGACAGGTAGGTGTTGCGGATCTCGTCGACTCTCACGGGGAGCAGTCTAAGGACGCCCCAGCGGTCGAATTCAACAGCTTGAAGGGCTAGACGACTGTGCCGTGTCCGACGACGAGGTCGCCCGCGAGCAGGCAGGCGACCTGGCCCGGGGCGGCGCCGTCCACGGGCTCCGCGAGCGAGACGATCGCCTCGCTCGGATCGCCGTTCAGCTCGAGCCGGCAGTCGCGCCTGGGCGAGTGGTAGCGGAGCCGGACGCCGTCGACCCGCTCGGCGGGCCGGTGTAGCCTGGCGCCGCGGATCCGGATGTTTCGGGTGGCCAGCTCGCTCCGGGGCCCCGCGATCACCCGGTTCTTCGCCGCGTCGGTGCGGATCACGTAGAGCGGGTCGCCGCCGCCCAGCCCCAGCCCGCGCCGCTGGCCCACCGTGAAGTGGTGGTGACCGTTGTGCGGGCCGAGCCGACGGCCTCGGCGATCGACGACTTCGCCCGGGCGGTCCTCGAGCCCGGCGTGCCGGCGCAGGAACTCCCGCTTGCCCTGTCCGGCGAGGAAGCAGAGGTCCTGGCTCTCGGCACGCCCGGCGACTTCGAGCCCGGCGCCGGCGGCGGTCTCGCGCACCTGCCGCTTGGTCAGCTCGGCGAGCGGAAAGCGCAGGCGGGCGAGCGAGTCCGGGCGCAGCCCCGAGAGCATGTAGGTCTGGTCCTTGGCCGGGTCCGCCGCCGCCGAGAGCAGGGGGCCATCGCCGTCGTTGACGATGCGGGCGTAGTGGCCGGTGGCGAGCGTGCCGGCGCCGAGGCGCTCGGCGAGGGCGATCATCGCGTCGATGCGCAGATCGCCGTTGCAGAGCACGCACGGATTGGGGGTGCGCCCCTGCGCGTAGCCGCGGAGGAAGGGTCCCACCACGCCGGCGCGGAACTCGGTCTCCAGGTCGAGCGTCAGATGCGGGAGGCCGAGCGAATGCGCGAGACGCCGGGCGCCGAGCACCGCCTCCGGCGAGCAGCAGCTCCGCTCGCCGTCGGTCCGCTGGTCCGCCCAGAGCTTGAGGGTCACAGCAACCACCTCTCGCCCCGCCTCGCGCTCACGGAGGGCCGCGACGGCGGAGTCCACCCCACCGCTCAGAGCCACCAGCACCCGCGCCCCCTCGTCCGGAGCCGGCGCGAGCGGCGCGCCGGAGCCGGCCAGGCCGGAGAGCGCACGATGGAGCGCATCGGCGGCAAGCACCGCCGCGTGGCGATGGCTCGGGCCGAGTCCACCCAGCTCCGTCGCGACCTCGTCCGGGCCGATCCGGGCCGCGTCGAGGACGCCGGCACCATCCGCCAGCTCGGCCGTCGCGGCCGCGGCCGCCATTGTCGCCGCGCAACCTTCCTGGTCGAAGCTGACGGCCTCGATTCGGCCGTCGGCGACCGACAGGGACAGCCGCACCAGATCCCCGCAGGGAGCGCCGCCGGCGGAGCCGCTGAACGCACCCTCGGGCGCGGGGCCTCGACGTGAGTCGTCGGCGAGGTACTCCTCCAGGAGCTCGCGATCCATCGCGAAGCTGTTGTGATCGGCGCCTATCTCGCTCACGCCCGAAGAGTAGACGGGCCCTTGCCGTGCGACCGTGCGGATCAGTGCCGCTGACAGCGGCATTAGTCAGCACCGTCGCGACCGCTGACCCCGGCCCCAGCCTTGATTGCCGCTGTTCGACCCACGAACGACAAACGGCGCCTTTCGGCGCCGTTCGCGATTGAAGGCTCCAGCCTGCCGTTTTCGACACCCCTCTAACGCGGAAAACGGCATCGGGGTCCGATGCCGTTTAGAAGGCTCCAGCCTGCCGTTTTCCGCTCCGGCTTGGTAACCCGTGTCGCATAGGTGGTGGTCTACCGCCGATCCCGAGGGACCGCCGGAAATCGACCCCCAAGCCAGTTGTGTTGGGTCAACGTTTGAAGCGGTTCGCGTACAGGCTCGGGCCTGGTTCAACCCTAGCAGCGGTCCTGGGCTACCCGACCGGCTCCGGCTCGTCGATCAAATACCAGGAGGAGATCAGCCCGTCGCGGACGCCGAGCTCGATCGCGACGCGGGAGCTGTCACCGACGTCGCCGCTCTCGCGCCAGACGTACTGGAGCTCTGCGTGCACCAGGACCCCGGAGGGTGTCTGCTCGATCTCGATCGGGACGTATCGGCGAACCAGATGATCGAAGACCTTCCCCGACCAATCCATCGCCGCCTGCCGGCCGCGGTGGACGGTCCGCTCCGTCCGGATCTCGACCTCCGGGTGGACGAGTTCGCCCACCGAAGTCCGGTCGCCGGCGCTCAGCGCGACCAGAAAGCGGCGAGCGAGCTCGGCCGAGTCCGTCGTCTATCTCCCGCTTCTGCGCAGGTTCTCGGCGAAGCGCCGCGGCTGCGAGCCGAGGCTCGCCTCCCTCGTGAAGCTGAGTCCGAGCGCGATCACCCCCGCGATCAGCAGGATCCAGGGCCAGCTGCCGAGCTTGAACGGGTTCGGCTGCGCCGAGTTCAGATCGAACCCGGCGATCACGAGAAACAGCGTCAGGCCGATGGCGCCGATGTAGACGGGCCCTCGGGTCCCGATCTGCGAGCCGATCACCACCAGCCCCAGCGAGACCAGCAGCAGCATGATGTCCCAGAAGTCGCTGGTCTGGATCGGGGGCGTGCTCCCGCTGAGCGGGTTGAGGTTGCCGATCGCGGTGATGCCCAGCGAGCATCCGATCACCGCTGCGATCCCGGCGCCGGTGACGAGCTCGGAAGCCTTCCAGAGGCCCAGGTCCCCGGACGGGCCGGTGGCGCTCGCGGCGACTTCGTCGCCCCCGGGGTTGTTGCGCCAGACGTACAGCGCCGCCGCGAGGAGCCCGATCGCCAGGATGCCGAGCAAGCCGCGATAGATACCCCAGTGAGCGCCGATTCCGTCGGAGAGGATCTTGTTCCAGAGCGCCGTCCAGGAGACGATCACGGCGATCGAGCCGATCAGGAACTGGACGCGCACCCCGGCCCTCGCCCCCGCGTAGAAGGCGGCGGCCGCGGTGGCGGCGGCGATCCAGAAGACGTTCAGGTCCGCGGTCGGGGTTCCGCCGATCACGTCGACGAACTGCCCGAGCGCGAGCGGAATGAAGATCAATCCGAAGACGTTGTGCACCGCCTGCCAGGGCCGCAGCTCACCCGTCTGGGGGCGGGTCAGGATGCTCCCGTAGAGATAAACAGCCGGAATGGCGAGCACCAGGAAGATCGGGAAAGCCGCCCACTGCTGGTTGTTCGTCGGCAGGAACGGGCCCTTGCGGATGTAGATCATCGCCGCGGCGAGGCCGATCAGCAGGCCGCCGATCTTGCGCAACGCGTCGCGCGTGTCGTCGGGCCGAAGCAACTCGTTCATGGGTCTCCCTCCCGCGGAGAGTGGACAGGAAATTCGCGCGGCACCCTACCCCTCCGGCAGGACCGGACATGCCACCCCCATCACCCGGTGGGACTGTCCTTCAGCGCGGTGATCCGGTCGTAGGCCTCCTGGAAGAGGGAGCGGTTCAGGTTGCCGGCCTTCACCTCGCTGACCAGCGACTTGAAGGCTCGGTCCGAGGCGCCAACGCTCCGCGCGTAGAGCAGCATGTCGTCCCCAGCCTTGATCGCGCTCGATGCCGCCACGACCGGGGAGGTGCTGCCGGTCACGGCCGGGGCCTCCATGTCGTCGGTGATCACGACGCCCTTGAAGCCGAGCTGGTCGCGTAGCAGGCCGCTGACGATTCCCGCCGACAGCGCCGCCTGCTTCTCCGAGCCGAGCGTCGGATAGCTGGCGGTCGAGACCATCATCATCTTCGCGCCGGCCGCGATCGCCGCCTTGAACGGCTCGAGATCGCCCTGCAGCTCCTGGCTGGTGGCCGCAATGGCGACCTCGTTGTCGTCGGGACTGACCGTCGCCCGGCCGAGGCCCGGGAAGTGCTTCGGGGTCGCGACCACCCCTCCGTCCTGGAGCCCCTGCGCGAAGGCGACGCCGACCTTCGCCACCACGGCCGGGTCCGAACCGAAGGTCCGGCTCTTGATCGTGTCCGCCGTGTTCGGCTGCGAGACGTCGAGGACGGGGGCGAGATCCACGTTGAGCCCGAGGCCGCGCAGATAGGAGCCCGTCGCCTGGCCCTGATCCCGCGACTGGTTCTCGTCGTCGCTCCGTCCGAGCTGCGTGGGAGAGGCGTTCGGAGGCCCCTGCGGCAGCCGCTTCACGTCGCCCCCCTCCTGGTCGATCATCACCAGGAGCGGCGGGCTGTCGCCGGTTCTGGCCGCCTGCTGCAGGGTGGCGACGTCCGCCTTCAGCTTGTTGGCGTCGCTGTCGAAGGCGATGACGCCGCCGACCCTGCCCTGCTTGACCCTCCGGATCAGAGCCTGGTCGGGACCCTTGGCCCCGAGCCTCGCCACGATCGACTGCCCGACCAGGCGCTTGAGGCCGATCGTCTGCTCGCCACCTCCCCCGCCCCCGCTGGTGATCAGCACGATCAAGCCGATGATCACCGCGAGCGCGATGACTCCGACGACGGCCGCCTCGCGGCGCCGCACGCGGGCCGGCAAGTCGCGGTGTCGCGACCGGCGACCGGTCGGCGGCGTGCGGCCGCTGCGCTCGAACTCACCTGTCTCCTCCTTCTCGCGGCGCCGCTCGGCGATCCCTTCGCGGATCGCCTGGAAGGAGCCCGTCTCACGTCTGACGGCGCCTCGCTCGGCGGTGCCCGGCCGGTCGTCCTCTCCGCTGCCGACGCGGTCCCGTTCGCCGGTGTCCGGCGCCTGACCCTCGCCGGTGGACGGCTCGCGCGACCTCGACGGGCGCGCCGGTGAGTCCGTCCACTCGAAACCCTCGTCGCTTTCGGGAGGACCGCGCCGCTCCATCGACCTATCCCTTTCCGACCCCGCTTCTCACGGAGATCCCCAACTCCCGCAGTTGGCGCTCCTCGACCGGTGCCGGCGCCCCGGTCATTGGATCCCCTCCCGACGCGGTCTTCGGAAATGCGATCACGTCCCGGATCGATTCAGTGCCGTGCAGCAGGGCGACCATCCGGTCCAGGCCGTAGGCGATCCCGCCGTGAGGCGGCGCGCCATAGCGGAGCGCGTCGAGGAGAAAGCCGAAGCGCTCCTCGGCCTCACGCTCGTCGATTCCAATCGCTCCGAACACCTTGCGCTGCACCTCGGGGTCGCTGATGCGGATCGAGCCCCCACCAATCTCCCATCCGTTCCAGACGACGTCGTAGGCCTTTGCCCGAGCCGAGCCGGGATCGCCGGGATCGAACTCGCCCGCGGGCGAGGTGAACGGGTGGTTCAGGGGGTCCCAGCGGTCGCCCTCGGCGTCCCAGCCGAGCAGCGGCCAGTCGACGATCCAGGTGAGCTCGTTCGCCTCCGGATCGATCAGCCCGAGACGCTCGCCGAGTCGGCGGCGCAGCTCCCCGAGCACCGCCCCCGAGACCAGCGGCTGGTCCGCGACGATCAGGAGCACGTCTCCCTCACCCGCGCCGAGCTCCTCGTTCGCCGCCCCGATCTCGCCGGCCGAGAGGAACTTCGCGACCGGCGAGCGCCAGCCGTCGGCCTCGACCACGGCCCAGACGAGCCCCTTGGCGCCCAACTCGGTCGCCTCCGCCACCAGTCCGTCGAGATCGGCGCGAGACATCTCGCGCGCTCCGGCGTTCAGGCCCCTGACGACGGCCCCACCCTCGATCGCCTGCCGGAACGCGTTGAACTCGGAACCGCGGAAGACCTCCGTCAGGAGATGGAGATCGAGTCCGAACCGCAGGTCCGGCTTGTCGGTGCCGTAGCGGTCGAACGCCTCGTCGTAGCCGAGGCGCCGCATCGGCAGCGAGACGTCGACGCCGCAGCTGCCGAGCACGAAGGCAAGCAACCGCTCGTTCAGATCGATCACGTCCTCCGTGTCGACGAACGCCATCTCGATGTCCAGCTGGGTGAAGTCCGGTTGCCGGTCGGCGCGGAGGTCCTCGTCCCGGAAGCAGCGCGCGATCTGAAAGTACCGCTCGAACCCGCCGATCATGAGCAGCTGCTTGAAGAGCTGGGGCGACTGCGGCAGCGCATAGAAGGAGCCCGGTTGGAGCCGGCTGGGCACCAGGAAGTCGCGGGCGCCCTCTGGCGTCGAGCGGGTCAGGATCGGAGTCTCGATTTCGACGAAACCCTCACCCGAGAGAAACTCGCGCATCGCGGAGGCGACCCTGTGCCGCAGCTCGAGACCCTCCCTCATCCAATCGCGGCGCAGGTCGAGATACCGGTAGCGAAGCCGTGTCTCCTCGCTCACCTCGCCGGAGAAGGACTCGATCTCGAATGGAGGCGTCTCGGCATCGGACAGGAGCCGCGCGTCCGTGACCCGGACCTCGACCTCGCCGGTCGGCAGATCCTGGTTGACGGTCTCCGGCGAGCGCCTCACCACCGGCCCGGCCACCGTGATCACGTCCTCGGAGCGCAGCCTGTGGCCGAGCTCGAACGCCTCGCCGGCCTCGTCGGGGTGGAAGACGAGCTGCACCAGCCCGGTGCGGTCACGGAGGTCGACGAAGACGAGTCCTCCGTGGTCGCGACGGCGATGGACCCAGCCGGCGACCCGGACCTCCGAGTCGACCCGGTCGGGCAGGACCTGGCCACACCAGGTGTCTCGGTAGCCATTCGGCCGCAGCGCCGGGAATCCGTCGCTCATCTGCCGGAGTCTCTCAGCTAGCCGCCGATTTCCTCGGTGATGCGGGCGGTTTCGACCTCCCGCTCCACGCCCGAGCTCATGTCGCGCAGGGTGGCCTTGCCGCCCTCCGAGAGGATCAGCGCATAGCGGGCTCCCACCCGATCCGCCTGCTTCATCTGCCCCTTCGCCGCGCGCCCCGCAAGGTCGAGATCGGCGCCGATGCCGCTGCGGCGCAGCTCCGTGACCAGCGCGAACGCCCGGTCCCGCTGCTCGTCGGGGGCGACGACGAAGACACCGTCCCGCTCGGCGTCGGCCTCGTTGTGCGCCTCCTGCGCGAGGGCGATGGCGATGCGATCGACGCCCAGGGCCCAGCCGCAGCCCGGCGTCGCCGGCCCGCCCAGCAACTCGATCAGACCGTCGTAACGCCCCCCGCCGCCGATTCCGGACTGGGCGCCGAGCCGCTCGCAGTCGAACTCGAAGACGGTCCGCGTGTAGTAGTCGAGGCCGCGGACGAGCGTGGGGTCGAGGTCGTAGGTGACGCCGGTGCGGTCCAGATGCTCGCGCACGCGCTCGAAGTGCTCTGCGTCGGCGGGGTCGAGGCGGTCGAGCAGTCGCGGCGCTTCCTCCATCGCCCGGCGGGTCCCCTCGTGGTCCGCGTCGAACGCCCGGAGCGGATTGGCGTCGATGCGATTGCGCACCTCCTCGGAGAGCTCGCCCTGACGCGACCGCAGGTACCCGCGCAGCTCGTCGAGGTAGGCGCTGCGAGCGGCCGGCGAGCCCAGGCTGCTGAGCCGCAGACGTACGCCCGGGACGCCGAGCTCGGCCAGGGTGTCGCCGGCCAGCAGGATCAGCTCGGCGTCGACGAGTGGGGAATCGGAGCCGATCGCCTCGGCGTCGATCTGGCTGAACTGCCGGAAGCGCCCCGCCTGCGGGCGCTCATGGCGGAAGAACGGTCCGTCGGTCCAGAGCTTCACCGGCTGGGCGAGCTTGTGCATGCCGTGCTCCAGATACGCGCGGCAGATCGATGCCGTCGCCTCGGGGCGCAGGGTCAGTGAGCGCCGGCCCTGGTCCTCGAAGGTGAACATCTCCTTCTGGACGATGTCGGTGGACTCCCCCACCCCCCGGGCGAACAGCTCGGTGTCCTCGAAGATCGGCGTCTCGATCCGCCCGTAGCCGGCCGCTTCGAGCGCGCGCCGCGCTGCGTCGTGGATCCGGCGCCGGAGCGGCTCCTGCTCCGGCAGGACGTCGAACGTGCCCCTGGGGGCTTTGAACCGCTCGGCCATGTCGCGAGCCTACTGCCGCGCTCAGCGGGCGAGTTCGGCCAGGAAGGGGTTGCTGGTGCGCTCGGCGCCGAGCGTGGTGATCCCCATGTGGCCGGGATACACCGTCGTTTCCGGCGGATGGGAGTCGACGAGCGTGCGGATCGACTCGAGCAGTGTTGCCCAGTCGCCGCCGGGCAGGTCCGTGCGGCCCACCGACCCCTGGAAGAGGACGTCGCCGGAGAAGATCGCGGGCTCCTCGGAGACCGAATAGGTGACGTGGCCGGGGCTGTGGCCCGGCGTGAAGATCACGTCGATCTCCATCCCCGCCAGCTCGAGCTTCTCGCCGCCGCTCACCGTGTGGTCGGCCTCGTAGCTCTCGAACGGCCCGAATCCGGGCCAGGGGACGAACGAGTTGATGTCGGCGAGCACGGGCGTCTCGATCTCCGGACACCAGACCGGCGCGCCGGTGGCGTTGGCGATCGGCGCCACCGCGCCGATGTGGTCGAAGTGGGTGTGGGTGAGCAGGATCCCGTCGATCGTCACCCCGAGCTCCTCGGCGGCGTTCAGGATCCGCGGCGCCTCATCGCCGGGATCGACGATCAGCGCGCTGTCGGAGCCGTCCCGGCGGAAGAGGAAGCAGTTCTCGGCGATCTGGCCGACGGTGAACATCCGGACGTCCATGGATCAGCCCTCCGCGCCGGCCCGCTGAGCCTCGCGCTCGGCGCGCTTCTGCTCCTCCTTGCGGAGGTGGCGCTGGTAGAAGAACCGGTCGAGGAGGAAGGCCATCGGGACGTAGAAGCCCATCATCAGGACCCCGACCGCCAGCGCGGCCAGGGGGTTCTGGCCGAAGACGGCGAGCAGGCCGACGAACAGCACGGCCGCGATGCCACCCTTCTTCAGGGCACTCGACCAGCTCGCCGGCTGCGGCTCCCGCGGGCCGCCCTTCTTCTTCTTGCCCCGGTTCCGCGCCCTGGCCTGGGCCTCGGCGCGGCTTCGGGCCCGGCCCCGGGCGGGCCGCGTATCGATCCGCCCACCCTGGGTGCCGCGGTGCTTGCGCCGCCGCTTCTTCTTCGTCTGGGCCATCGAAAGCAGGCTAGTGCACCCGGGGCGGATCCCGCCGGTGTTCGGGCGCGCCAGGGCTTCGCCTGGCTGCGTCCTCGGTCGGCCCAATAGGCACCGCTATTGGACCTCCCTGCGTCCTTGCCAGACTCGGCCTGTCACCCCCGAAAACCACCGGTCCCGCTCCCGGGCGCACTAGCCGAGCACGTTCTCCATCACATCGCGCCGCGGGTCGAACCCCCTGATCGGGACGTCCTCCGGATAGTCCTCGAATGCCGCCTCGGGCGCGAGCCCGATGAGCTCGGCCTCGACCGGCTTGGCGCCGTGCTCGGCGGCCAGCCGCCGGATCTCCGCCACCACGTCGGCGAGCGGCACCCCGATCGGATCCTGCACGTTGATCGAGACCTGGCAGCGCCCGCTGTCGCGGGGAAGGCCGAGCGCCCGCACCCCGGCGAGGCCGCCACCCGCCTCCCTGAGCCCGGCCGCCACGGCCCGCGCGACCTCGGAATCCGGCGTGTTCAGCTCCACGTTGAAGGCCACGAGCGGCTCGCGAGAGGTGACCAGGGTCGCGCCGGCGGTGGGGTGCGGCTCGGACGGGCCGAGGTCGGGCTCGAGCTCGCCGGACTTCATCCGCTTCGCCAGCTCCGCCGGGCCGCCCTTGCGGAAGTAGGCGCGCTCGACCCGCTCGGGGCTGCTCGCCAGCTCGCCGTAGAAGAAGACCGGGATCCCGAGAACCGCGATCCGCTCGGCGACCTCACGGGCAGCGGCCTTCGCCTCCTCGTGGCGGCCTTCCTCCTGCCAGACGACCGGGCAGACGTCGAGCGCGCCGATGTGCGGATGCAGCCCCTTGTAACGGCGCATGTCGATCACGTTGATCGCCTCCTGGGCACCGGCCGCCAGCGCGTCCACGAGACGTTCCCGCTCCGCCGCGATGGTGAAGACGCAGCGGTTGTGCTCGGAGTCGAAGTGGCGGTTCAGGACCCTCGCGCAGCCCGCGAGCGTCGCCTCGAGCGTGCCGATCACCCGCTCGCTGCGGCCCTCGGAGAAGTTCGGAACCGCGACGAGGGGGATCGGGTCCCAGGAGGCGGCGCCCGCGTCGTTCACCGGATCAGGAGCTCGCCGTCCCGCACGATCGCCTCGCCGTCCAGCTCGAGGGTGGGCTTCATCACGATGCAGTCGAGATGAACCGGCACCTGGACGGTGCCGCCGATCCCGGCGGAGGCGCCGAACGCGATGTGGCAGGTGCCGGCGATCTTCTCGTCCTCGAGGATCTCGCCGGTCAGAATGGCCCGCTCGTTCGTGCCGACCCCCAGCTCGGCGATGTTCGTCGCGTCATCGCCGTGGACGGTGAGCAGCTCCATGAACGCCATCCCCTGACCGCCGCGCGCGGAGGTCAGGTGGCCTCCCTCGACCACCAGCTCGACCGGCTCCTCGACCAGGCCGATCCCAGCCAGGGAGCCGTCGATCACCAGCGTGCCGTCGGCGCCCGCCGGCGAGATGAATCCCTCCCCGCAGGGCAGGTTCCCGAAGGCTCCCGGCTCGGTCAGCTCGCCGGCGTCAGGGATCGCCTCGCGGCCGGAGAGGTCGAGGCGGAGATCCGTGCCGTTGGCGTCGGTCATCCGAGCCTCCGAGGCGCGATCGAGTACCTCCGCCACCGCGTGCCCCTTGCGGCGCAGCCCCTCCATGTCGGCGCTCATCACCCGTGCCAGCATCTCCTCCGTCACCCCCGGAAGCGTGGCGCAGCGCGCTCCCGCGTCGGTGGCCCGCTTCCGCGCGGCCGTATGCGAGAGCGACTGGATCGTGGGCGCCATGATCACGTCGGCGACGGTCATCGCCTCCGCGACTGTCCGCGGCGGCTCGGCACCGTGTGAGGGGCGCTCCGAGATCACGGTCAGCGCCGTGTCTGCGCCGGCGTCGATCCCCTCCTCGCGGAGCCGCTCGCCGACCCGCTGCGTCGCGGGGTTGCAGATGACCAGCGCCTCCTCGCCGTCCCTGACGCCGAGGCATTCGCGGACGACTGCTCGCACTGCGCGGTCGAGGTCTGCCATGAGCTGCACCCTAGTCACCAATCGAGACCAAGAAGGGCAAGGTTCCTGGGCCGGGCAATGTGTACGAAACCCCGTCTCGCGGATATGTTCCCGGGCATGGAGGCCGGTCAAGTGGCCGAGCCGGTGCCGTCCGCGTTCGGCGAGCGGCTCAAGGAGAGTCTGCGACGGCCCTGGGTCGTCGCGGTCTTGGTGATCGCTGTCATCTTCCTCGCGCTCGTCATCGGCCATGGCCTGCACGCTGTGGCCCAGACGGGCCTCAACGGGCTCTCCCTGGGCGCGATCTACGCGCTCGGCGCCGTCGGACTCACCCTCGTCTACGGGATCCTCAAGCTCGTCAACTTCGCGCAGGGCGACTTCCTGACCTTCGGCGCCTACATGGCCTACCTGGTGAACGTCACCTGGGGCCTGCCGCTGGCCGTCGGGATCTTCTGGGCGATGGTCGCGACGGCGCTGCTGGGGCTGCTCTTCGAGCGGGTCCTCTGGGGGCCGATGCGCGCGAAGCACGCCGGCTTCCTGCAGCTGATCCTGATGTCGATCGGCCTCGCCTTCCTGCTCAGGGCGGTCGTGCAGTGGTTCTGGAGCACGGACATCCGCGTGCTCGACGTCGACACGTCCAGCACGGTCCAGTTCCTCGGCCTCCGGATCGGTCAGACGCAGCTGGTCGTGGTGATCGTCGGCATCGTGGTCATCGCGGCGATCGGGTTGATGTTGCGCCTGACGCTGCTCGGCAAGCGGATGCGGGCGCTCTCCGATGACCTCGAGCTCGCCGAGACGGCGGGCATCGACACCCGCCGGATCATCAACTACACCTGGATCTTCGCCGGTGCCCTGGCGGGCCTGGCCGGCGTCCTCGCCGCCGCCACGACCAACCTCTACCCCGAGCTCGGCTTCGAGCTGCTGCTGCCGATCTTCGCCGCGGTCATCCTCGGCGGCATCGGCGATGCGTTCGGCGCCCTCGTCGCCGGCCTGGTGATCGGGGTGATGACCGAATGGTCCACCCTGGTGATCGACGCGCGCTGGAAGACCGCCGTCGGGTTCCTGGTGTTGATCATCGTGCTGATCGTCCGGCCGCAGGGCATCTTCGGAAAGGCGAAGGCCATATGAGCCTGCTCGCCGTCTCACTCCAGGCCATCACGAACATCAACTTCTGGATCAGCGTCGGCGTGATCGCCGGTACGTATGCGGTGGTCGCGCTCGGACTCCAGCTCAACACCGGCTTCACCGGCATCGTCAACTTCGGACAGGCGGCGTTCATGGCGATCGGCGCCTACACGATGGCGATCCTGGTCCTCAAGGCCGGGTTCTCCTTCTGGCTCTCGCTGCCCTGCGCCGTTCTGGCCACGATGCTCTTCGGCGTCCTCATCGGCCTGCCCTCGCTGCGCCTGCGGGCCGACTACTTCGCGATCGTCACCATCGCGCTGGCGGAGGTGGTGCGCCTGTTCGCTCAGAACGCCCGGGGGCTGACGGGCGGCAACGAGGGCCTCTTCTGCAGCCCCGACGACCCGTCGAACTGCTACACGAACGCCTGGCGGGACGTCTCGGACCACATCAACAACTTCGTCTCCAACTTCTGGAGCGATCCGGATTCGCTCTTCCCTTTGCTGCTGGTGATCTGGGCGACCGTCGGGATCTCGATCTTCCTGCTCAGACGCCTGCAGCGGACCCCCTGGGGGCGGGTGCTGCGGGCGATCCGAGAGGACGAGGACGCCGCCGAGGCGCTGGGCAAGCACACTCTCGTCTACAAGCTCCAGTCGCTCTCGATCTCGGCCTGCCTCGGGGCGATCGCGGGGTTCTTCCTGGCGCTGAACCTCGCCACCATCCACCCGCTCGACTACGAGCCGCTCGTGACGTTCTTCGCCTACAGCGTGCTCATCCTGGGCGGCCTCGGGAGCTATCGCGGGGTCGCGGTCGGAGCGGTGCTGTTCTGGTTCGTCCTCGAGGGAACGCGATTCATCGATCTTCCGGACCCGCCGTTCACCGAGACCCGAATTGCGGCGGTCAGGTTGGCGATCACGGGCCTGCTGCTGATCGGACTGATGGCATTCAGACCGCAGGGACTGTTCGGCAAGCGCGAGGAGATGGTTCTCGGTGAATGAGACCGAGACAAACGGCCGGCCGCTGCTCGAGGTCGAGAACGTGGTCAAGCGCTTCGGAGGGATCCGCGCGGTCAACGGGGCGAGCCTCGACATCGGCGAGGGCGGGATCACGGCCCTGATCGGACCGAACGGGGCGGGCAAGACCACTCTGTTCAACGTTCTCACCGGCTTCTACAAGGGCGATCAGGGGTCGGTGCGCCTGCGAGGCGAGCAGATCCTCGGCGACGCCCCGTACGAGATCGCGCAGAAGGGGATGGTGCGGACCTTCCAGATCACGAAGGCGCTGGCGGCGATGCCGGTGATCGACAACATGATGCTCGCGGCCCCCGATCAACCCGGTGAGTTGCTGCGGAACGTGGTCTTCCGCCCGCGGGCCTCGAAGGCACGGGAGGAGGAGGTCCGCAAGGAGGCGATGGAGCTCCTCGGGCTCTTCAACCTCCGCGATCTCGCCGACGCCTATGCCGGCACTCTCTCCGGCGGCCAGCGCAAGCTGCTCGAGCTGGCGAGGGCGCTGATGGCCGAGCCCAAGCTGCTGCTCCTCGACGAGCCGATGGCGGGCATCAACCCGACGCTGGGACGCCGGCTGCTGGACTACCTGCAGGGCCTGCGGCGAGAGCTCGGCGTCACGGTCCTCTTCATCGAGCACGACATGGAGGTCGTGATGAATCACTCCGACCGCGTCATCGTGATGGCGGAGGGACGGGTGATCGCCGATGGAGAGCCCCACGAGGTGCGGAGGGACCAGCGCGTGATCGATGCCTACCTCGGCGAGGTGGCCGTGGACTCCACCGCGACGGAGAGCGGCGGCGGGTGAGCTCGGGAGAGACGAATGGGGTCGTCCTCGCGGTCGAGGGGCTGGTCGCCGGCTACGTCCCGGAGGTCGACATCCTCACGGGCGTCGACCTCGCCGTGCGCGACGGCGAGATCGTCACCGTGATCGGGCCGAACGGGGCCGGCAAGTCGACCCTGATCAAGTCGATCTTCGGGCTGCTTCCCCCGCGTGAGGGCCGCGTCGTTCTGCGCGGCGACGACCTCACGGGGCTGGTCCCCCACCGGATCACGCGTCGCGGGATGAGCTACGTGCCGCAGCTCGACAATGTCTTCGAGTCGCTCACGGTCGATGAGAACCTCGAGATGGGGGCGCTCGACCGGCGAACCGCGCGCCAGCGGATGAGCGAGATGTACGAGCTCTTCCCCAGGCTCGGCGAGCGCCGCCGGCAGGCAGCCGGGACGATGAGCGGCGGCGAGCGGCAGATGGTCGCGATGGGCCGGGCGCTGATGCCGGACCCGAAGGTGCTCCTCCTCGACGAGCCCTCGGCCGGCCTCGCCCCCGCCTTTGTCGAGGCGATCTTCGAGAAGATCGCCGAGGTCAACCAGCACGGGGTGACGATCGTGATGGTCGAGCAGAACGCGCGCCGGGCGCTGGCCATGTCGACACGTGGCTACGTCCTCGACCTCGGCCAGAACCGCTTCGAGGGAAGCGGCGCGGAGCTGCTGCGCGACCCCAAGGTGGCTGAGCTCTACCTCGGCGGGACTGCGCGGATCGACGAAGCCCCCGAAGAGCGATCCGGAACATGAAACGGCCGGGGCTCTCGCCCCGGCCGCTCCACTCGCGAGCCGGAAGGCTCGCTCGAACCTCGCTTACGGCTGGTTGGGGTTGACCACCGGCTGCTCGCCGATGACCTCCAGATCCGGGCCCTTGAACGTGTAGATGTCATAGACCCCAGCCGTGGCGTCGCCGGCGTCATCCATGTCGATAGCGCCGGATGCGCCCTGGTAGTCGATGTCATCGCCGTTCTTCAGCGCCTGAATCGCTTCCGGGAGCTGTTCCCACGAGTACGGCGTCCCCGGCGGAGCGCTCACGTCAGTGAGGCTGCCCGCCATGTCCTTGCCGTCGGTCGAACCAGCGGCGACCGCGGCGAGGTAGCAGAGGACCGTCGCGTCGAACTGCTGGGCGTCGAACGTCTGGCGATCGACGTCCTTCGGATCGGTGCTCGTGTAGAGCTGATCGAAGGCGGTCGATGCCTCACCCTTGTCGGGCGCACCCGGGGCGGTTCCACGCATGCCGCTCACTATCTGCGGGCTGACGTCCTCCGTCAGCGAGCTCGAGGCGAGCCCGTCGGTGAACCAGCCCTTCGATGGATCCCAGTTGCCCGTGCGCTGCAGCGCCGGACCGACCTTCACGAAGGTCTCCGGGAAATCGATGATCACGGTGGCATCCGGGTTGCCCGAGGTGATCTGCCCGGCCTCCGAGTCATAGCTCGGCTGCTCCGGGTCGTAGATCACCTGCTGGCCGACGGAGCCGCCCAGGTCCTTCCAGGCGTCGCCGAAGGTCTGGGACAGACCGGTTCCATAGGCGTCGTTGCGGGCGCCGATATTGACGGTCTTGCCCTGGGCGCCGCCCATGGAGTCCGCGATCGTGTTGGCGAGCGTCGGGCCCTGGAACGAGTCCGGCGGTGACGTGCGGTTCACCAGCCCGTCGTCGTTCAGGTCGGTGATCTCGTCCGCCGTCGAGGCCGGGGAGATCTGCAGGACACCATCCGGGATCGAGACCGACTGAGCGGTCGGGATCGTGTCGGACGAGGCCCACGCACCGGTGATGCAGCTCGCGCCATCGGAATCGACCAGCTTCCGGGCGGCCTGAACGGCCGCCTGTGGGTTGGTCTCGTTGTCCTCATGGACGACCTTGACCGAGTCATCGACTCCGGCCTGCTGGATCGCCTTGGTGATCACGGAGATGGCCAGATCCGATGCCTTCTGGCCGGGGGGTCCATAGTCGGACAGGTCGCCGGTGAGCGGGATCGAATCGCCGATCGTCAGATCGACCGTTCCGCCACCGTCACCCCCTCCGTTGTCATCGCCTCCACCGCACGCAGCCAGACCGAGCACCAGCGTCAGTCCTGCTCCGGCGGCAAGGAGCCTCCACTGCTTGAGACCTCGCATCAATTCCCTCCTGTCGTAGGCCCTCCCTCAGGCCTCCTCTGAACGTGGATGTAGTTCTAGTCCTTTTCGGCGCGAAAGGGTTGTGCGGAGATTGAGATGCGCTCCACATTGCGGCGCGGCCGCCTGGCGACCCGTCGCTACGATTGGCCGCCCCGCCGGAGTAGCTCAGTCGGTTAGAGCAGCGGAATCATAATCCGCGTGTCGGGGGTTCGAGTCCCTCCTCCGGCATACGAAAGCCCTGCTAAGGCGGGGTTTTCGTATTTTATGGGCCAAGTACGTATCGCGAACACATTCGAGGGCTCTGCCGGCGCTGTGTTCGAGCTCGCTGCTGAGCTAATCACCTTCCGCTCTAGGCGCCGGACGCTGAGCCCCGCGCAGGCCCAGGCAACGGCAGTCGATCTCGATAGGGCCGGCGAGCCGCTTGGGCCCCGAGGTCAGCGCCGCTTCTCGTCCAAAGCGGCTACCTGCTCGCATGGGCGGGGGCTCGCTATTTGCGGCCGTCTCTGCCGCCCTCT
>DASTAI010000281.1:0-2416 GCA_035712865.1 Solirubrobacterales bacterium | reverse complement strand
GGCATCGAACATATGTTCGAACCGAGTCCGGACGGCACCTCCCCAGGTCACTTCACCTCCGCGGCTAGGATTCGACCCCCCCAGGGGCACTGGCCAAACTGGATAAGGCCCCGGCCTCCAAAGTCGGTGATTCCAGGTTCGAGTCCTGGGTGCCCCGCTCACGAGCCCGCCGCCGGCGGGCTTTCTAGTCGCTCCGTCGCTCCGCGACGGCGTCGCGGGTGGCGTCCCGGAGCTCCTCCATCGGGCTTCCCTTCTCGACGTAGCGGTCCGCCCCACGCTCCAGCGTCGGCGGGCCCATGCGATCGACCGAGAACCCCGAGAGCACGATGATCGCCACGTCCGGATCGCTCTTGCGGATCTCGAGGATCGCCTCGAGGCCGTTCATGTCCGGCATCGAGAGGTCGAGCAGGACCGCGGCGGGGCGCATCTCAGCGATCCCGGCGAGAGCGCTGCGGCCGTCGCCGGCCTCCCCCACGACCTCGAAGCCCGGGTCGTCCTCGAGTCCGTACTTGACGAGCTCGCGGAGCTCGGGCACGTCGTCGACCAGGAAGACCGAGATAGGTCCCTGTTCGGTCACGCTGATCGCATCAGACCCCGTCTCAGGACGTGGCATCTCTACCCGCCTCAATTGCCCCATTTGTGATCTCGCAGGTCATCCCGACCCTCTAGATAAGCGAAAGCGGCCACGGGCTCTGCCCGAGGTCGCTCAGGGGGGATTGTTCCAGATGGTCCTGAACAGGCATATCCCTAGAAGTCCCTAGTCCGAAACTAGAATCGGGCCGTCTGCGGGCGTGCCGGAACTGGTAGACGGTCCAGGTTTAGGTCCTGGTGCTCGAAAGAGCGTGGGGGTTCGAGTCCCTCCGCCCGCATTGCCACCGCACTTTTGCCTGTAGCGCAGATCCAGCCGAGTACATAGACTTGCTGCGCAATGGAAGCGGGAGCGATCCGTCCCGGATACGAGCTCTGGCGTCCGAACAGGGAGAAACCCGAGGCGAAGAGCGCCCGGGCCCTCGTCGTCTTCCTGTTGCTGGTCACCGCCGCGCTCATGTTCGTGATCATCATCGGTGGCTGGACCAGGCTCGAGGGTGTGAAGCCGCTGACGATCCTCTACGCCGCGCTCTTCGTCCTCTTTGCTTTCCTGGTGGCACGCTGGAACCGAGGAGTCCTCCCGGTCGCCTCCGCCCTCGCGATCATCCTCGCGATCTTCGCCGGCATCGCCGCCCCCGCCTGGTTCGACCGGGCGAAGGACGGCCTCAGCAACCCGGCCCTTTCCCCAGACCTGCTCGGCATTCTCTGCCTCCTGCTGGTCCCGATCCAGGTGATCCTGATCGCGGTCGCCATGGTGGCCTTCAACCAGGACTGGCACGTCGAGGAGGAACGGCCCATCGGGGACGAGATCCCCTCCGGGGACGACGAGCCCGATGGCGGCCCGCGGGAGCGCCCCGCACCGGCCTAGAACAGCCGCAGCGGCGGCTCGATCAGCGCCGGCCCGTCCTGGCGAACGTCGTTGACCGCGTCCGAGACCTCGGTGACGATCAGCTCGTCCGTGGGCACGAGCAGCTCCTGAAGATCGTCCGGGCTCGCCCCCGGATCGAGCCAACCCGACTCGGCTTCCCGAGCGAGGATGACCGGCATCCGGTCGTGGATCGGAGCCACCACCTCCCCAGGGGCGCAGGTGACGATCGCGCACGAATGGACCGCTGAACCATCGCCGCCCCTCGCCGCCGCCCAGAGGCCCGCGAACGCGAACGGCTCCTTGTCCGGCCGCGTGATCCAGACCGGCTTCTTCCCGGTCTCCTCCGCCCGCCACTCGTAGAAGCCATCGGCCACGATCAGGCAGCGGTGGGACTCGAAGGCGTCCCTGAACGCCGGCGCCTCCGCGACCGTCTCCGCCCGCGCGTTGATCAGCAGCCGGTCGAATGTCTCGGGATCGGCTTGGCGAGGGATCAGGCCCCAGCGCAGGATCCCCGGCTCCCGCTCGCCCTCCTCGTTCAGCCGCACCGCCAGCACCGGGTCCGTGGGCGCCACGTTGAAGCGCGCTCCCTGCTCGATCTCGGCGGACTCGAGGAGACCAAAGCGGAACCGCAGCAGCCTCGGATCCGGATCAGTGAGCGTGTAGCGCCCGCACACTCGCGGATCAGCTTCGGGCTCTGGACTCGTTCAGGGCCACGGCGGCGCGAATCAGGTCCTTCAACGCCTCACCATCGATCTCATCGCCCTCGTGGAGGTCGATGGCGCGCCGGGTGTTCCCGTCGAGGCTCGAGTTGAAGAGCCCCGTCGGATCCTCCAGCGCGGCCCCCCTCGCGAAGGTCATCTTCACCTTGTCCTTGTAGGTCTCGCCGGTGGTGATGATGCCGTCGTGTGACCAGACCGGCGTTCCCGGGCTCGTCTTCTTGGCCCACTTCCACTCCTCGAC
>DASTAI010000280.1:0-4336 GCA_035712865.1 Solirubrobacterales bacterium | reverse complement strand
GGAACGACTAGCCGGCGGAGCGCTGCGAGGCTCCGGGCCTGGCGCCGCCGTTTGCCGTCAGGTCGGGGCCTGGATCGTTCGTCACCGGCTCCAGGCCGATGGGCGAAAGCAGCGGCGCCCGCCGGACGTCCGGGTTCCCGTTCATCGGCTGGCGCCGCGCGACCCTGTCCCGCGTGCGGACCGGCGGCCGCCAGCGCTCCGGCAGGTGCTCGAGCATATCGCCGCCCCAGGTGAGCGCCGGGGTGATCAGCCGCCGCTTCAGCGGGCCGAGGAGGTGGTGGATCAGCGGTTGCATGACGCGCCACCTGACCCAGCCTGCGGGGGTCGCTCCGCGGAAGATCCTGGAGGTTCGAAGGAGAGCCATCTCGCGTGTGCTGAGGCGAGGGGCATAGATGTCCTGGAACTGATGGATCTCCGGCCACGAGTTCGTCATGTCGAAGGTCTTCTGCTCCGGATGCACGGAGCGGACGGCGAGGAAGTCGTCTGGGAGGAGCTCGGGTAGCTCCTGGCCGTAGGCGAGGCGCACCATGAACTCGGCGTCGAAGGCGTAGTGCATGTCAGTCCTGAACGGGCCGAACCGATCGAACAGCTCGCGGCGCCAGAACGTCGACGGCTGCGGCACATGCCAGGGGACGAGGAGCCACCAGTGGCGGCCGGCGGGCCACCCCTCGCAATAGGAGGGAGGCTTTGGTCGCCACACCCGCAGCCGCTTGGGCGGGTCACCCTCCTCGACGTCGAGCGCTCCGCCGGCCAGCCACTTCCGGTGGCTGCCCTGCAGCCGATCGACAGCCATTCCGAAGGCGCCCGGCAGGAAGTAGTCGTCGCTGTTCAGATACGCCACGATCTCGCCCGAGGTGCCGCGCAATCCCTTGTTGATCGCATCGGACTGTCCCTCGTCGGGCTCGGACACCCACCAGGCCAGCCGATCCTCGTATCGCTGGATGATTTCCACGGTGTCGTCGGTCGACCCGCCGTCGACGATCACGTACTCCAGGTTCGGGTAGCCCTGGTCGAGCACGGACCGGATCGTCCGCTCAATGAACCTCCCCTGGTTGAAGGACGGGGTGATGACCGTCAGCTTGGGCGCCACCGCGGGCCGAGTATATGCGCGGTATTGAGGAGCCCGAGCCGCATTCGACGGGTATCCCCGGGCCGTCATTGTTAGGAGATGGCCGACCGCCTCGCCACCCTCGCCACGGAGATCACCCGCTGCACCCTTTGCCCCAGGCTGGTCGAGTGGCGGGAGCGGAGCGCGGCCGATCCGCCGCGCCGCTATCGCGGCGAGACCTACTGGGCACGTCCCTTACCGGGATTCGGCGATCCGAGGGCGCGGATCGTCATCGTCGGGCTGGCGCCGGCGGCGCACGGCGGAAATCGCACCGGCCGGATCTTCACCGGTGACCGCTCGGGGGACTGGCTGTTCGCGGCTCTCCACCGCGCCGGACTCGCCAACCAGGCGACCTCCGTGAGCGTCGACGACGGCCTGAGGTTGCGCCGCGCGTACATCAGCGCCGTCAACCGGTGCCCACCCCCGCAGAACCGGCCGACGACCGAGGAACGGGACAACTGCCTGCCCTACCTGGTCCGCGAGCTGGGGCTGCTCAGCTCCGCCCGCGTGCTGGTGCCGCTTGGGTCCTACGCCTGGGCCGGGACGCTGCTGGCACTGGCCGAGCTGGGGGCCGATCTGCCGCGGCCGAGGCCGCGCTTCGGCCACGGCGCGGAGGCGGAGCTGGTGGCCGGTGAGAGGGCTTGGTCGCTGGTCGGCTGCTTCCACCCCAGTCAGCAGAACACGTTCACAGGCAAGCTGACCGAGCCGATGATGGACGCGGTATTCGCCAGAGCCAGGGAGCTGGCCGGGCTCTAGGTCGGCGCTGCGGGCCATACTTGCCGCGTGTTCCCGCTGAACCTGCCCAACACGCTCACCGTCATCCGCATCCTCCTCGTGCCGGTGGTCGTGGTGGCCCTGCTCGACGAGACACCCAATGGCGACGCGATCGCGGCGGCGGTCTTCGCGCTCGCCGCCCTCACCGACGGGCTCGACGGCTACATCGCCCGCCAGCGGGACTCGGTCACCACCTTCGGCAAGCTGATGGACCCGATCGCGGACAAGCTGTTGATCGCGGCCGCCCTGATCGCGCTGGTCTCGCTCAACCGCCTGGCTGCCTGGATCGCGATGGTGATCATCGCTCGCGAATTCGCGGTGACGGGACTGCGTCTCGTCGCGGCGGAACAGGGCGTGGTGATCCAGGCGAGCTGGCTCGGGAAGGTCAAGACCGGCCTGCAGGTGGCGGCGATCATCTGCCTGATCGCGTTCGACCCGGCCCCCCTCGCCGTGGACCTCCTCGTCTACGCCGCCGTCGCGGCCACCGTGATCAGCGGGATCGACTACTTCTTCGGGTTCAGAAGGATGCTCGCATCGAAGCCGGCCGAGCCGACGGCCTGAACGCGCTGGTCGTCTCGCGACGCCGCCGGCCGAGCCAGATCGCCATGCTCAAATGGTGCAGGCTGGCGGCCGCTAGCCGACCGGTACCTCGAGCCACTCCCGCATGGTGGTGTGGTGGCGGGAGTGGGCGCCGCTCTCGAGCTCGCCCATGATCTCGGAGAGGAGTCCGTAGCGTTCCGCCACGACATTGTGGCGGTGGATCGTCTCGAGGTTCTCCTGACGGGCGTGGACGAAGGCGCCGTCGCGGAGCTCGTGGAAGGTGTCGGTGACCTGGCGGACCATTTCGCGCACCACGTCCTCCACGAACCGGGGGTTTGCGTGGGCCTTCTCGACCACGGCGCGCTCGTCCGAGCGCTTCATGAGCTCGTAGATCTCGCTCGACATGGAGGACTCGACGATGCGGAGGAGCCGGCGGGCGTCGATGTCGACCTCCCCGTCCTCGGGGACGCCGATGTGGAGGGTGCCGATGCCGCGCTGGTTGTGGGTGGCGATCGGGACGGCGTCGACGATTCGGTCGACCTCGTCGGGGTCGAAGCCCTGCTCGGCGAGGCGGGCGCGAGCGCCGTCCTCGACCAGTCCCTGCGCGCAGGGGCAGGCGGTCATGCCCTGGGCCTCGACGCCGGTGAGGGTGCGGGTGCCGCGTTGCGAGGAGACGGCGGTGCCGAAGAGGGTGTAGAGCTCCTGGGTGGGCAGGCCGGAGACGGGGGCGGGGACGGTCTCGGGGTAGCGGGCGGCGATCTTGACCTCCGCGCGGAGGCCGCCCTGGCGTTCGCGGACACGTTCGGCGATGTGGGCCGCGAGTCCCTCGGCGCGGAGCGCCTCGCCGAGGACGACGGTGTCGATGGCCTCGTTGACGACCTCCTCGAACCGGGACATGTGGACGCCCGCCTGCTCGGGGTTGAGGTCGACGAAGCACTCGAGGTCGGCGTGGTAGAGGGACTCCTCGCCGGAGGGATCGCCGTTCTGGCTGCCGCAGACCCGGATGATCTTCTCGACGCCGACGACGCCGACGCGGGAGAGGCTGACCCGGGTGGCGGGGGCCTGGGCCTGCGCGTCGCGGCTCGGAGTGGAGACGGTCTCGGTCGAGTTGGCCATGTGATCAGTATGACTGAGCGGGTTCTGCGGGCCCGAGCGTCGGTTTTGCCCGGGTGCGGCCGAATACCTCATTAGTTGGTCCGTGTTTCGGCGCTGTCGTCCATATACTGCGGACGCCACAGCTCGACTCGATTCCTTCGTATAGGGGCGGAGGTCGGGTAAGCCGGGAGTTTTGGGAGAGGAGAAGGAGTTTGGCGACCATGCGGGCGGCCGTTTCGGCCGACGAACAGCCTTTCGGGGAGGGCGAGGAGCTGCGCGGCCTCATTGCCGTTGGGACCGAGCGGGGCTACCTGACCTTCGAGGAGATCGCGTCCACCCTCGAGGAGGTCGAGGTCACGAAGGAGCAGGTGTCCGAGTTGCACGCGCACCTGGTCGATCAGGGTGTGGATGTGATCGCGGCGGATGGGGTGACCGCGTACAAGGAGAGCAAGGCCGCGGAGGACGGTGGGACGAGCCGGCGGAAGCAGGAGCTGGATCTGACCGTCGAGCCGAGTCTGGACTCGCTGCGGCTGTACCTGCGGTCGATCGGCTCTGTCGACCTGCTGACCGCGGACCAGGAGGTCGAGCTGTCGAAGCGGATCGAGCGGGGGGACATGGATGCGAAGAGGCACATGGTCGAGGCCAATTTGCGCCTCGTCGTGTCGATCGCCAAGTCCTATCTGGGGCGGGGACTGAGCTTGTTGGACCTGATTCAGGAGGGGTCGCTTGGCTTGATCCGGGCGGTGGAGAAGTTCGATTACCGGCGGGGGTACAAGTTCTCGACCTACGCGACCTGGTGGATCCGGCAGGCGGTGACCA
>DASTAI010000279.1:0-2133 GCA_035712865.1 Solirubrobacterales bacterium | reverse complement strand
GAGTCGTAGCCGACCGCGCGGTAGAACGTCGCGCTCGGCTTCGCGAGCTGCCAGCGCCCGGCGCTCTTCTGCAGGTAGATCACGTCGTCCTCGACCGAGACGTACTTGCGATCGGAGAAGTGGTGCGTGACCGTCGCGCTGACCCGGGCGCGGCCATCACCGAGGTCCTCCGGCTTCACCTCCACCAGCGTCGTCCTCCGCCAGGCAGGAGCGCCCCCGCGCGCGGGCGTGCCAATCGAGGCTCGCAGCGACGGAACGCACCCACCGCGGCGCTTCGGCAACAGCCCCAGGTCGAGTGCCCTCGGAGCGAACGACCTGCAGGCGCCGGCGGCGTCGTGGCGATCGAGCGCCCGGATGTAGGCGGCGACCGTCGAAGTCACGGCCGAGCTGTCGTCACCGGAGAGCTCTCCGCTTGCCTCCGGGCCGACCGGAGTCTCTCCGGGGCTCGCCTCGGTCGCCGCGGGTCCCTCCTCGTGCTCCTCCTGGACGTCGGGCGGGCCCACCGAGCCGGGCGGAAGCTTCCCCGTCACCGCGCCTGCGCTGGCCTGGCCCGTCGGAACAGTCGGGCTGGCCGCGGAGGTAGCGCTTGTCTTGCCCGACCCGCCTCCGCAGCCGGCAAGGGCGAAGAGGATCATCGCGGCGAAGCCCGCTCCCGCCTTCATCTCGGGGAGCCTAGGGGGCCTGTCTTGAAAACTCCCGGAACTTACCTGCCTCGAACGCCGTTGGAATGGTGTGTATCGAGGTCCGGAGGAGCGCCCGGCGCTTAGCCCGACCAGGGTGAGGTGGCTGAACCCGCGCACTCTCTTTGCTCTCGCACTGCTGATCGTCCTCCTGCCGCTCGTCATCTGGCTCGCCGGCTCCAACGGATCCGGCGTCAGCGCCGAAGCTGCCTGCGTCGAGTCCTGGAACCAAGACCAGTCGGCCCTGGCTTTGGGCCAGCACCTGTTCAACTCCCACGGCTATCGCTCCGCTCTCATGGTCCGCGGCGGCTCGGGCCGTCAGGACGAGCCCTGTTTGCTCGTCATGTCAGCCCTCGAGCCCGACCCGGAGTACGACATCGCGGCCTTCCTCTATCAGCGAGGGACCTGGTATCAGGCGGTCGCTGGGGAGGGCCAAGTCACGCAGACCGAACTCATCGACCGTCAGAGCGAAGCCCGGGCACACCCCAACATCGGCCTGAGCCCCTCGGGGACGCTCGTCCCGTACTAGCCGGCGGTTTTCGTCGGGAGACGGGTTCCGTCGGGGGCGATTCATAGGGTCCAACCAAGTGCCGCCCGCTGCTACCCTCGCCGCCCGGTCCTGAGTCAGTTGCGACCTGAGCCTGCCTTCCCCTACGACCAGGCGAAAGACGAGTCGCCGATGGCGCACCTGAAGCCCGTTCCAGATCTCGAGCCAGAGCCCACCGGCAAGTCCGAGGGCAAGCCGTCGATCGGCGAGCTCGAGCGGTACGCGACGGTGCTCCGGATGCACTGCGTGCGGATGATCGCCGTGGCCAAGGCGGGCCACCTCGACAGCTCGCTTTCGGCCGCCGACATCCTCACCGCGCTCTACTACCGCGTCCTTCGCCACGACCCCTCGAACCCGAGCTGGCCCGAGAGGGATCGCTTCGTCCTCTCCAAGGGGCACGCGGCTCCGATCCTCTACGCGGCGCTGGCGGAGCACGGCTACTTCCCCGCTGACGACCTGATGGGCCTGCGCCAGATCGGCTCTCATCTTCAGGGCCATCCCGACATGACCCGCACGCCCGGCATCGAGGTCTCGACCGGCTCGCTCGGCCAGGGACTGTCGATGAGCGTCGGGATCTGCCTCGCCCTGCGGCTAGACGGGCTCTCCGAGACGAGCCAGGTGTTCACGCTGATGTCCGACGGCGACTGCCAGGAGGGCGAGAGCTGGGAGGGAGCGATGTCCGCGGCGCACTACGACATTCCGAATCTGACCGCGATCGTCGACTACAACCACTTGCAGACCGACGGCACCACCGAGGAGGTCATGGACACAGGCGACGTGCGCGCCAAGTTCGAGTCCTTCGGCTGGGACGCGATCGAGATCGACGGCCACGACATGGACGCCGTCGTCGCAGCGCTTGAGCGCAGCCGGGGGCTGGACCGCCCGGCCGCGATCGTGTGCCAGACC
>DASTAI010000278.1:0-2520 GCA_035712865.1 Solirubrobacterales bacterium | reverse complement strand
ACTGCCAGAGGTTGTGGATGTGCACCACATCGCAGTTCGGTACCTCGGTACGGAGAGCCCGGCCCATCGCCGGGCTATAGGCAAGGCGTCGTGGGAAGCGGGTGGGGAACAGCTCTGCGTCAACGTGGGCGAGCGATGGATGCAGCTCATCCGAGCGAACGGAGCGCTGCCTCTGAAGCCATCCCCACGGTGCGAGGGCCAGGTCCGTCGCGAATACACGGGCGTCTCCTCCGGCACGGGATGTCGCCATGGCGGCTTCGAAGGCGAAGGCGGTCGCACCCCCGGTTCGGGCGGCGGCCCCGACGACGACGTTGAGGATCCTCATCGGCGGTCCCGCTCAACCTGGGGTCAGCACCGGTTGGCCCGCGGCTCGAAAGCGTGCCGGAGCACGGTCGGCCCTGCTCGGGATGAACTCCGCGAGATTCTCGCGTCGCAGGCGCCAGACGATCAGCATCACTGCCGTGAACCACCCGTACTGCTGGAAGACGAACGGGGTGGTCATCGCGATGATCAGGAAGGCGAAGAACGCCGCAAGGATCGACAGGCCGATGAGCACATCGGTCTGATCCCCGGCGATCAAGGTCCGCCAGGCTCCCCGGAGGACCGTCCAGACAACGACCACGACGCCGAGCAGGCCCAAGATGCCCGCCTGATACCAGATCGATATCGGTCCGCCGTGGACCTGATAGGGGACGACGGTGCCGTGGCTGATCACATTGACCGATGAGCCGCTCGAATCGAGACCTTTCCCGACTATCGGGTTGGACTCGATTCCCGACCAGGCTCGCCGCGCGACCTTGAGGCGGATCGTGCCGCTGCCCGAGTTCGCCGACACCCCGTTGGTGGTCACCTGCTCGACCCGCTTGGTGGGTGATGTCACCGCCCCTCCGGCGAGAGTGAGGCCCGCGAGGGAGACCGCGAGGGCGGCCACCACGGCCACCCGTCCCGGCGCCCGGACCGCCGGTGCGAGAAGCCAGATCAGGATCGCTATCAGTCCCGCGAGCATCGCTCCTACCGACGCCGAGAGGATCACGCCGATGGCGGTGAAGGCCAGCAGACACCATGGGACCGGTCCGAGCCGCCCCCTGCGTCCCGGAAGGCGGGTGGTCGCCAGCATCAGGGCGGGAACCAGGGCGATGGCACAGGCCGCGCCGAGGTCGTTGGGATGGTCGGTGAGACCGACTGCCCGGCTACCCTCCAGAGCCCCTCCGAGCCATGAGACGTGCATCACCTGGAGGAGCGCGGCGAATCCATTCAGGGCCGATGAGAACGTCCAGCAGCCGAGCGCAACAACGATTTGCGGTCGCGTCCTGAGCACGGTGGCTCCCGTCCAGACCCAGAGCAGCATCACGTAGATGCCCTGCAGCGTCTGGCTGACAGAGCTCACCGTAGATTCGGCCGCGATCGAGCTGATGGCCCCTCCAAGCGCGAAGATCGTCACCCCGACGAACAGGCCGCTCGGGATCCGCGCGATCGGTCTCCCCGCCAGGACCGCGATCACAGTCGCCCCAAGAGCGAGAAAGAAGAAGATCTCGCTCACCGTGAGCCCGAGGGCCGGGCGCCAGACCGCCTCGGTGAGCGTCAGCGAGCCGAGATAGAAGAGGACCCGAGGGATCCTGAGGATTCGGTCGGATGCCCGGGTATCGGCCTCGACCGTGAGTCGGCCGGTTTCCCCGCCCTCGAACTTCCCGGGTTGCAGCTGCGGCTGGGTGGCAGAGGGACGCGAGCGAAGCGCACGGCGAAACAGCAGTGCGGCCAACAGTCCGAGCCCCAGCACTCCGAGCGCCAGCGTGCCCGCGAGTGGGAGCGCCCCCGCCGCCAGGCCAAGCAACACCGCGACTGCAGCCGAGCCGGTGGTGAGGGCGAAGGCAGCCATACCGCTGCTGCTCATTGCCCTGTGCACGATCCCGAAGGTTATGGCCTATCCGCCGTGGAGCCGTCGGTCCGACTCTCTGTCAATGCCGCTGCGATGCGGGCCGCAACGTGGTCCCAGGTCAGGCACTCCGCAACCCGACGGGGACCGTTCGCGGCGAGGGATCCGGCGAGCTCGTCGTCTGTCAGCAGGCTGATCAGCGCCTTCGCCAGCTCGGTGACGTCGCCTGGCGGTACCACCAGACCGGCTCCGCCCCGATCCAGGATCTCCGGTATCGACTGCACCGCGGACCCCACGCACGGAATCCCGTGTGCCATCGCCTCGATCAGCACAAGCCCATAGGGCTCATAGAGCGATGGCAGGCAGAACGCCCTGGCCCGCCGGTAGAGATCGGCGAGCTCCCGGCGGTCGCGGACCTTGCCGCGGCTGGTGACCCCGGGGACCCGAAAGTCACGCGGCGCTCCGACGAGGCTCAGGGTCGCGCCCGGCACCTGCCTCCGCACCAGGTCGAAGGCCTCGAGCAGGACCGGGCCCCCTTTGCGCTCGAAGTCTCGCCCAACGAACAGGATTGATGGATCGTCCGTGAGATTCTCCGGCGCCGGAGGGTCGTCATAGGGAAGCCCGCCGCCGACCACGCTGATTCGCGC
>DASTAI010000277.1:0-3816 GCA_035712865.1 Solirubrobacterales bacterium | reverse complement strand
CGCGAGAGCGGCTGCCGCCGCCGCGCCCGCCATTCCGCCGAGGGCAAGTCGCCACCGCCGACGCCGGGGCCTCGCGGGCCTGGGTTCTTGGCTTGCGGCCTCCACGGCGATCCGCGCCCTCAGCGAGGCGGGCGCCCGTATCTCCAGGCCGCCGAGTGCGGTCACGCCTGTGCGCTGGCGCTCCAGGGCGGTCCGAAGCGATGGCGAGGAGGCGACGCGAGCCTCCAGCTCGGCCCGCCCGTAGCCCTCCAGCGAGCCGTCGGCCAGACGCGTCAGGTCTCGCCTGCTGTCCTCGTCGAGCTCCCTCTGTGATCGGTCGCGGTCCATGCGTGCTCCATCTGCCAAGACGCGCGGGAGGCGGATTTATTCCGTGACGTAAATCCGTTCCGGGCCCGCGGAATAAATACGTGCGACCACCGTCCTTGGGCTTGCAAATCCGACCCAAGGAGCTCGCAATGAGAACCAAGAACCTCCGGACAGGCCGCGCATGGCGCTTCCTGCCCACCCCGGCGCTGGTCGTCGCCTTCGTCGCCCTGTTTGCGGCGATGGGCGGCATGGGCTACGCGGCGGCGAAGTTGAAGCCCAACAGCGTCAAGGCGAAGAACATCCGCAGCGGCGCCGTCACCACCGACAAGCTGGCCGATGGCGCCGTCACGACGCCGAAGTTGGCACCGGACGCAGTCGCGCCGAACGCCGTCAACGCGATGAACGCGGCCAAGCTGGGCGGCGCGGCCCCGGGCGAGTGTCAGATCGGCTGGCTCAGCGGCTCGCTGACCGTCGATACGGTGCCGCTCAACGGGACTCTCGACGAGCCCATCGCCGTCCCCGGTTTCGATTGCGCCAGCAAGGCCGCCGATGCGGTGACCATCCAGCGCGAGGCGGTCGGGCAGTACACCGTCACGTTCGCGGGCAACGACGCCGACGTCGGAATCAGCTCGAGCGCCGGCGCCAACGCGGTCACCGCGGCGACACGGATCGATCCGGGCGTCTTCCTTGTGAAGGTCTGGAACAACGGCGACGCCCAGTTCGTCGATGGCAAGGTTTTCTCGCTGATCGCGTACTGACGCAAGTCGGGGTCGATGACCCCACCCGCGGCCGCCGGTCCCGCCGGCGGCCGTTCGGCGTCCAGGCACGCCGTCGTCGAGGCCCAGTCGCTAGCATTCGCCGCCCCCTCCGGCCGGGTCGGGGGGCGACCTATGCGGCGGCCGGCTTCGTGGACCGTCGTTCACGCTGGGGGGCAAGCATCGCAATGCGCTCGTTCGACATCGAAATCACATTTGGGGTCAGCAGTTGTCGACTCTGGCCCTAGACGGACCAAACGGGGCGACCGGATCCCGGATGGCGAACCTGCTGCGCCACCTGGATCTGGTCCTGCTCGCGGTGGCCCTGCCGGTCTTCATCGCGGCCGGCTTCCCGATCGCCGGCTACCTCGCGGTCGTCGTCCTCTGGGTGGTGATCTACGGCGTCGAGTTGGTCTCCAACCGGGCGATCGAGGGCGCCGTCGCTAGACGTGACCGCCGTGCGGCCATGGGCTGGCTCGGCGCGACCGGCCTGGCCAGGGCGTGGATCGTCGCGCTCGGCGTGCTGATCATCGGCCTGACCGCCGGCAAGGACGCCGGGCTCGCCGCGGCGGTTCTGGCCGCGATCCTCTTCACCGTCCATCTGGGCTCGCGGATCCTGCTCCGGCTGATGCAGCCCCAGGAGCCGGACTGATGGTCAACCGCTTCCTCGACTGGCTCAAGGGGCTCCCGTTCTTCGGCAAGGTCGCGGTCTTCATCGCGGCGTGGCTGATCCCCGCGATCATCCTGCTGCTCCTCTTCGGCAGCGAGGGCAAGAACGAGGAGTTCAAGCCCCAGGACGAGTTCAAGCTGCACGACTGGATCCCAATCCACCTCGGGCCGCTGAACCTCTCGATCAACCGCGCGGTCCTCTACCTGTTCCTGGCGGCTGCGCTGACGATCTGGGTGATGGTCTACATCGCGCGGCATATGGAGCTCAAGCCGAACCGCACCCAGGCCGCGGTCGAGACCGCCTACGACATCACCAAGAACAACATCACGGGGACCAATCTCCCGTCGTCCTACGCGACCAAGTGGTTCCCGTTCCTGGCGACCCTGTTCTTCTTCATCGCCTTCTCGAACCTCATCGGCTACCTGCCCCTGCCGACGAACACGGCCGAGACGGTCGACATTTTCGGCGTCGGGTTGCCCTCGTTCGCGATCTACGCGGCGACGGCGAACATCTCATTCGCGCTCGCGCTCACTCTGGTCGTCTGGTTCAGCTACCACATCGAGGGCATCAGGGCGAAGGGGTTCTTCGGGTACCTGAAGAGCTTCCTGCCGTCTGGTCTCGAGAGCATGAATCCTGTGGGCAAGGCCCTGATCTTCGGCATCGAGCTGCTCTCCCAGTTCATGCGGCTCGTCTCGCTCTCCGTACGACTCTTCGCGAACATCCTCGCCGGACACCTGCTGCTGCTCTTCATGGGCGGTGGGCTGGCCGTCCTGCTCGGCCTCTCGGCCCTCGGAGCCCTTACCTTCCCCCTGGCATTCGTCTTCTTCATTCTTGAGGTCGGCCTGATCGCAACGCTGCAGGCGTTCATCTTCGCCACCCTCTCTGCCATCTACATCGGCGGCGCCGTCGCCGAAACTCACTAAGCAAAGGAGCGCTGATTCATGGTTGACCTGTTGGTTCCGATCGCCCAGTCTTCTTCGGGCATTACTGACACCGGGATCACTGACGCCGGCAAGGCCATCGCGCTCGGCGTCGGCGCCGGTCTCGGCTCGATCGGGGCAGGCATCGGCATCGGCTTCATCTTCGGTAAGGAGATCGAGTCCGTCGCCCGCCAGCCCGAGATGAAGGACGACCTCCAGCAGATCCGCTGGCTCGGCTTCGCGTTGACCGAGGCGGTCGCCTTCTACACCTTCATCTTCGGTCTCATCGCCTTCTTCCTCTAGGCCGTGGATCTGGTCAGTCACATAGCCATCCCGCTGGGGGCGTCGGAGGGAGACTCCGGCGGCAGCTTCCTGGTCTCGCCCAACCTCGGGCTGATGATCTGGACGCTGCTCGTCTTCGGGATCACGATGTACGTCCTCAGCAAGGTCGCCTTCCCGCGCATCCAGGCGGCGCTCGACAAGCGCGCGAACCTGATCAGCGACTCGATCGACGAGGCGGAGAAGACCCGCGCGGAGGCCAACGAGATCCTCGAGGAGTACCGCGCCCGGTTGAAGGAGGCGCGCGAGCAGGCGGACGACATCATCGGTCGCGCCCGGAAGACGGCCGAGACGACCACCGCCGACGCCGCCGAGGAAGGGCGACAGAAGCGCGAGGAACTGCTCGCCGCGGCACGCCGGGACATCGACGCGGAGACGCGTCGCTCGCTCGAGCGCATCCGCAAGGAGGTCGCGGACCTTACGGTCCTGACGACCGAGAAGGTGACCCGCAAGTCGCTCAATGCCGACGACCAGAAGCGGCTGATCGACGAAGCACTGGCCGAGGTCGACTTCTCCAGCCTGAGCGGCAACGGAGAGGTCACGGAGGGAGCTGCCAGTTGATTCGCATAGCCCCCGGAAGCGAAGCTGAGGAGGCGTAGCGATGGCGATGGAAGAGATCGGTCGCGTCTACGCGACCGCCCTGTTCGGGGCGGCCAAGAATCGAGGGAAGCTAGACGCGATCCGCGATCAGCTCGGACAATTCGTCGATGCCCTGAAGGACAACCGTGATCTGCGTCTCTTCCTCTTCAGCCCCTATTTCTCCTCGGCGGAGAAGATCGAGGGCCTGAAGAAGGCCGTGTCCGATGCCGAGCCCGAGCTACTCAAC
>DASTAI010000276.1:0-3787 GCA_035712865.1 Solirubrobacterales bacterium | reverse complement strand
CCGCCGGCCGACCTTGTGATGATCGAGCCGGACGAGATCGAGGACCTCGTGATCCGCGAGCTCTCCGGGTCCGCTCTGTTCGGCGCCCGCTTCCGCGAGAACGCCGCTCGCTCCCTGCTCATCCCCCGCGCCTGGCCTGGCAAGCGCACCCCGCTCTGGCAACAGCGGCTGAAGTCGCAGAGCCTCCTCGAGGTCGCCCGCGACTTCCCGAGATTCCCGGTGATCCTCGAGACCTATCGCGAGGTGATGCGGGACGTCCTCGACCTGCCGTCTCTCAAGGACCTGCTACGCGACCTGCACTCCCGCCGGATCACGATGGTCGAGGTCGAGACGCCCACCGCGTCCCCCTTCGCGTCCTCACTGCTCTTCGACTACGTCGCCACCTACATGTACGAGGGTGACACCCCCAACGCGGAGCTCCGCGCGGCGGCCCTCGCCCTGGACCGCGACCTGCTCGCCGAACTTCTCGGCCAGGAGGAGCTCCGGGAGCTGATCGACACCGAGGCGCTGGAGGAAGTGGCCGAGCAGCTCCAGCACCGGACCGAGGCCGGACTGGCTAAGGACCGCGACGGCCTCCAGCAGATCCTCCGGCGCCTCGGCGACCTGACCGAGGAGGAGGCGGAGGAGCGGGTCGAGGACGGCTACTCGGCCAAGTCGATGCTCGACAAGCTGGTCAAGGAGCGCCGCGCCGCCCTCGTTCGCATCGCGGGCGAAGAGCGCTACATAGCGGCCGAGGATGCCGGCCTCTACCGGGACGCACTCGGGGTCCCGCCACCGGCCGGACTTCCGGAGAGCTTCCTCGAGCCGGTCGACGATGCCCTCGTCTCACTCGTCCGCCGCTACGCGGCCACCCACGTCCCTTTCCCAACCCGCCAGCTCGCCGACCGCTACGGAGTGGATCCGAGCTCCGCGCTGAAGGAGCTGGAGCGCTCCGGCGCCGTCGTCCGCGGCGAGCTGCTGCCGGGCGGCTCCTCGCGTGAATGGTGTGAGGCCGATGTCCTCCGACGGCTGCGACGCGCCAGCCTGGCGCGGCTGCGCCAGGAGGTCGAGGCGACAGATCAGCGGGAGCTGGCCCGCTTCCTGCCGAGCTGGCAGAACGTGGACGCCCACGGGCGCACGGGCGCCGGCCCCGATCGCCTCCGCGAGGCTCTCGTCTCGCTCCAGGGTGTAGCCCTCACGCCGAAGACCTGGGAACGAGACGTCCTGCCGCGCCGGCTCGGCTCTTACAGCCCTGCCTGGCTGGACGAGCTCTGCACGAGCGGCGAGCTGGTCTGGGTGGGTGCGGGAGCGTTGGGCCGAAACGACGGGAAGGTGGCTCTCTACTTCCGCGAGGACGTCCGGCTTGCCGGCCCTCCGCCCGGCAACGCGAAGCTCGACCGCCCCGAGGGCGAGGCCCACGACGCGATCCGCGAGCGACTCGCCCAGGGGCCATGCTTCTGGCTCGACCTGCTGGAGCTGGAAGGCTCGCCAGAGGAGCTCCACGAGGCGCTCTGGGACCTGGCCTGGTCGGGCGAGGTGACCAACGACGCTTTCGCGCCGCTGCGCGCTCCGCGCCTGCGGGCGGCCCAGCGAAGCGAGCGAGGCGGCCGCCGCTTCGCCCGGCGCCGTGCCGCCGCCTCCGGAACCGTGCTCGGCCGTTGGTCTCTCACCGCGCCGCTGTTCGCCGAGGCCCCCTCGGCGGGACCCCGCACGCGCGCACTCGCCGAGCTGATGCTCGAGCGCCACGGCATCGTGACCCGGGAGACGGCGATCGCCGAGGGCATCCCGGGCGGCTTCGCCTCCATCTACGGCGAGCTCCAGAACCTCGAGCTGCTCGGCACCGCCAGACGCGGCTACTTCGTGGAGGGGCTCGGCGGAGCCCAGTTCGCCCTGCCGGGAGCCGTCGAGCGCCTCCGCAGCCTGCCGCGCTCGGACGGCGCTCTCCAGGTACTGGCTGCGACCGATCCGGCAAACCCGTACGGAGCCACCCTGTCGTGGCCGAAGCTCGAGGGACAGCGGCGCCCCGCGCGCACCGCGGGTGCCTACGTGCTGCTGCGCGACGGAGAGCCGCTGGTCTACGTCGAGCGCGGAGGGAAGGGCCTGCTCCGCCTGCAGAAGCTGGACGACGGCGAGTTCATCGAATGCCTCGGTGCGCTGGCCGAAGCCGCGCAGGCGGGCCAGATCGAGAAGCTTGCGGTCGAGCGGGTGGACGGCGAGCCCGTCATCGGCTCGGGCATGGAGGCGGCGCTGATCGAGGCCGGCTTCCGGCGCCAGCCTCGCCGGCTCGTGGCATGAGAGGGTGCCCCGCAAGCGAAGCTGAGGGGCAACCCGACTAAGTCATGGCCGAGGGCGATTCGATCCTGCGAATGGCGCGGAGGATCGACGGCGCTCTGACCGGCAGCCGCGTCTCCGTCACGACTCCGGGCCGACGCCGCCCGGAGGGCCTCACGTCCTCCTCCCTCGACGGTCTCGTGCTCGAGCGAGTCGAGAGCCGCGGCAAGCACCTCCTCCTCCACTTCGAGGACGACCTCACCCTCCACAGCCACCTCGGCATGCACGGCGGGTGGCACGTCTACCGGCCCGGCCAGCGCTGGACCCGATCGTCCTCTCAAGCCTGGATCTCGCTCTCGGGAGACGACGCGGAGGCGGTGAACTTCGGAGGCTCCTTCATGCGCATCGGCAGGCGCAAGCGCCTGCTCCGCGATCCCCGGCTCGTGCGCCTCGGGCCGGACATCCTCTCGCCCGATTTCGATCCCGCCGATTCGGTCGCGCGGATGCGCGGAGCGGATCCCCGGGCCGAGCTGGGCGAGGCGCTGCTGGACCAGAGCCTGGTCGCGGGGATCGGCAACATTTTCAAGTCTGAGGGAGCGTTCGAGGCTCGGATCGATCCGAATCGCCGGCTCGAGACGCTCCGCGCCGACGAGATCACGGCCGTGCTCGCCGGCACCCGCGACCTGATGCTCGCGGCGGTGGAGTCGGGGCGGCAGCCGAAGCGCATCTACCGCCGCGCCGGCGAGCCCTGTCCGCGCTGCGGAACGAGGCTCGAGTCGCGGGCGCAGGGAGACGACGCGCGCACGACCTACTGGTGCCCGGGCTGCCAAACAGACTGAACCCGTGATAATCAGGAGTGGGTATGGAGAGCCGCGCCAGGCAACAGATCGTCGAGCTTCTCGGAGGAGTTCCGCTGTTCTCAGAGCTCTCACCCGAGGAGCTCGATCGCATCGCCCAGGTGGCGATCCCCCGCAGCTACCCGAGGGAGACGCGCGTGTTCCACGAGGGCGACCCGGGCGACGCCTGCTACATCGTCAGCCGGGGCAGCGCCCGCGTGACGAGGCAGCACTCCGACGGTCGGGTGATCACACTGGCCACCCTCGGGCCGGGCGCGATCTTCGGCGAGCTGGCCATGCTGGACGGCCAGCGCCGCTCGGCCAGCGTCGAGGCGGCGGAGGACACCCAGCTGCTCGCGCTTCCCGCCAGCGACATGCGCAAGCTGATCCGCACCCACCCCGAAATGGCCGAGAAGCTCGTCGTCGCCCTCACCCGCCGGCTGCGGGAGGCGAATGAGCGGATCGCCCGCCAGTCCTTCCAGACCGTACCCAGCCGTGTCGCCGGCGTCCTCAACCAGCTTCTGGCCGACGAGGAAGTCACGCCGCTGGTCAAGGACGGCGTCACGATCCGGCTGCGCCAGTCCGACCTCGCCCAGATGGCCGGCACCTCCCGCGAGAGCGTCAGCCGCTTCCTCGCCACGCTCGAGCGCGCCGGCGTCGTCCAGGTCGGACGCGGCCGGGTCACCGTGATCGAGCCCGAA
>DASTAI010000275.1:0-3490 GCA_035712865.1 Solirubrobacterales bacterium | reverse complement strand
CGACGGGGTCGGCGACCTCGCCGAAGCGGAGGCGATCTTTGATCCCCATGTCGTGATGAATCCGTTTCATGCGGTTGATCAGGAACCCTCGTACGGCCCGCATGCGATGCGAGACGACTGGGAGCGGTGGGCGAGCGCCTTCGACGAACTCACGGTGACCTTCGAGGAATTCATCGACGCCGGGGATCAAGTCGTCGTGGTCGCGCATCATCGGGGACGCGGCCGAAAAAGCGGGGTCAAGGTCGATACGCGCTATTACGAGGTCTATACGTTGCGCGAGGGCAAGGTCTCCCAGATCGATGAGTTCGACGAACGCGAGGGCGCCCTCGAAGCCGCCGGGCTGCGGGGGTAGGCAAACCGCTGCTTTGGACGAAAAGCAGCGGTGCGCCAGTCGCTGGCAGCTGCGGGGGGTTCGCTGTTTCAGGAGCTTGATGCGTCAAGCTTGCCCGGTAGGCGTACACACCGATCAAAGGATCACCACATGGCAGATGCAGCCGAGCTGATTCAGATGAACCTGCGCGTCTTCTCGGAGCGGGACCCCGAGAAGCGTCGGGCGGCCATCGAGCGGACCTATACCGAAGACGTGAGGTTCATCGATCCGGACGGCGAGAGCGTCGGCCGGGAGGCGATCAACGACCGCGCCCAGAAGATTCTCGGCGACGCTCCGGAGGATTTCGCGTTGGAGAAGGACGGCCTCGCCTACGTCAGTCCTGACACCGCCGTCCAGCCCTGGCGCTTCGGGCCGCCCGGCAGCCCCGTGGTCCGCGGGGTCGACGTGCTCACAGTTCGCGACGGCAGTGTGAGCGTGGTGCGCACCCTGATCGGATCCCGAAGCGACGCGTGACCCAAGTAGTGAGGCTCTTTCGGGTCGAGCCACCTACATTCCGCTCCGCTTCGGCGGAACCTGTGTTTGGGGACGCCCTTGGACACAGGGATCCTCACAAAGCACCACGTCCGCTTCCTCGGACCGGCACTCACTCGTAGATCCAGAGGCGCGCTCTCGGCGGCGGCGATAACGCTGGTCGACCGCCGCCCCGCTGAGGGCTGGGCAAACCAGCTGCAGGAATACCTCGTCCTGGTCGAGGCACGGGACCGTTGCGACGCCGTCGCCCGAGTCCAGAAAGTGATCGAGGCGCACGGGTTTTACAACGGCTTCGAGCCCGTCCCGCCACCCGCCTAGGGCCCCTGGCCCGCCGGCGAGATCGGAGTATTCTCGCGCCCGTAGCCGGACCTGATGTACGGGAACAGGAGGGATTCGATGCGAAAGCTGATTGCGGGAATGGCGACCACAGTCGCGCTGCTGGTCGCGGCGACGCCGGCGGCGGCCATCACCAACGGAACCGATGACGGCAACGCTCATCCCGAGGTGGGGATGATGCTCTCCCAGCAGGTCCACAGCGACGGCACCTGGACGCGCTGTACGGGCACGCTGATCTCCCCGACCGTCTTCCTGACCGCGGCTCACTGCGAGATCCCGGGCGTGACCCAGGTGAAGGTCACCTTCGACTCCGCCTTCACGTTCCCCGGGACCACGTTCACGGGCACCTGGCACGCCGATCCTGCGTTCAACCAGGCACAGGGCGATCCGCATGACATCGCTGTGATCGTGCTCGACAGCTCGCCCGGGATCGCACCGGCCCTGCTCCCGGCCGCCGGCTCGAACGAGAAGCTTGCGAAGGACCAGAAGTTCACCTCGGTCGGCTACGGCACGGGGGAGGCAGTGAACGGCCCCGGAGGGCACACGTTCCCGATCGATGACGTTCGCCACGTCGCCGTGGGCACGCTCAACTCCGTCACGAAGAGCTGGCTGCGAATCTCGCAGAACGGGTCACACGGCGACGGCGGCACCTGCTTCGGCGATTCGGGTGGCCCGAACTTCCTCGGGGCGGGCGCGAGCGAGACCAGGGTCATCGCCGCGACCACGATCACGGGGGACTCCTCCTGCCGAGCGACCAACGTGGACTACCGCCTGGACACCGCGTCGGCCCGGTCCTTCCTCGCGAACTTCGTGAGCGTGCCCTAGCCGAGAACCCAGCCGCCCCGGGACGGCGGCAGGGAACCGCAGCACAGGCGCGAAAAACGTCCCGATTAAGCACCCGTTAATCGGTCGTAACTACGGCCAAATACGTATACCGCGGCTGGGCTCCCAGATAGGATCGCTTGGCTGCAGGTTGCGGCAGGAGAGGAAGGCTGCTGAGACGCAGGTGAGGAGCTGCTGGAGGAAGGGGCCGTCATAGGGACCCGAACGGAGGCTCGAGGCGCGCAACCGATCCGCTGCTCGCGGGCGGGCCGGCCGTGACGCCTGCAGAAGGCGCCGTCTCACCGCAGCGGGCGCGGGTCAGGGGAGGCCGCGGTTTCAGCCGTATCGCCGGGATCGGCGCCCTGATCCTGATCGCCGTCGCGATCATCGTCCTGCTCCTCGGAAGCGGCGGCAACTCCGATCACTACAAGCTGATCTTCGAGACCGGCGGCCAGCTGGTGAAGGGCAACCAGGTCATGATCGGCGGGGTGCCCGTCGGCAGCGTCGACGACGTCAAGCTGACGGACAACGGCCAGGCCGAGGTCGACATCTCGGTCAACAGGCCGCTCCACGAGGGCAGCTCGGCGATCATCCGCGCAACCTCCCTCTCGGGCATCGCGAACCGCTACGTCTCGATCCAGCCCGGCCCGGACAGCAACCCGGAGCTCGCGAGCGACGCGACCATCACTCAGGTGGACACGACCGCCCCGGTCGACATCGACCAGCTCTTCAACACCCTGCGAGGGCCCGAGCGGCAGGCCCTGCGCAACATCATCCAGGGGTCGTCGACGGTCTACGCGGGGAAGGGCCCCGAGGCCAACCAGACGTACAAGTACCTGAGCCCCTCGCTCGTCGCCACAGATCGCCTCTTCTCGGAGCTGAACCGCGATTCCGGCGTGCTGACCAACTTCCTCGTCAGCGGCGCCGACGTGGTCTCGGCCATCGCCGAGCGACGTGACGATCTCTCCGCGCTGACCCAGAACGCGAATCAGGCGCTCGGCGCCATCGCCTCGGAGAACCGCTCTTTCGACCAGGCGCTCGTCGCGTTGCCGCCGGCGCTGCGTCAGGCCAACACGACGTTCCACAACCTGCGGCCGGCCGTCGACGACCTGGACACGCTCGTCAACGCGGCCAAGCCCGCCACGAAGAACCTGGCGCCCTTCCTCCGCCAGCTCCATCCGGTCGTCAGCCGCAGCGTCCCCGTCTTCCGCGACCTCAACCGCGCGCTCAACCTGCGCGGCAAGGAGAACGACCTCGCCGACGCCACCGGCTATCTGACCGGGCTCCAGAAGCGAGTCGCCGACGCCGTCCCGATCACGGTCGCCTCCATGCAGAACTCGGAGGACAACCTGGCCTTCCTGCGGCCCTACCTCCCCGATCTGATGACGGCGATCGCGCACCTCAACCAGGTCAGCGGCTACTACGACGCCGACGGTCACTACGCGCGCGTCACGCCGGGCGGCCTCGGCG
>DASTAI010000274.1:0-4602 GCA_035712865.1 Solirubrobacterales bacterium | reverse complement strand
GGTAGCCGACGCGCCGCACCGTGAGTACCAGCTCGGGGTTCTGCGGGTCGCGCTCGACCTTCTGGCGTAGGTTCGAGATGTGGACGTCGCAGGCGCGGACGTCTCCGCGGAACTCGGTCTGCCAGAGCTCCTCCATGATCTCCTTGCGCGAGAAGACCTGCCCGGGGCTGCCGGCGAGCAGGCGCAGAACCTGGAACTCGGAGCGGGTCAGGTTGGTCGGCTCGCCGTGGACGGTGACGAGATGCCGGGCGAGGTCGATCGAAACCGGGCCGGCGATGATCTCGGCGCCATCGTGTCCGTCCGTCGAGCGATCGAGCTCTCGGCGGCGGAGCTGTGCCCGCACGCGGCCGAGCAGCTCCCGCACGGAGAAGGGCTTGGTGACGTAGTCGTCGGCCCCGACCTCGAGCCCGACCACCTTGTCGACCTCGGCGTCCTTGGCGGTGAGCAGGATGATCGGGACCGGGCTGTGGGCGCGCACCTCACGGCAGAGATCGAGCCCGCTCTTCCCCGGCATCATGATGTCGAGGATCAGGAGGTCGAAGGCCCCTTCGGAGAGCCTCTCCTCGGCCTCCTCACCGTCCGCCGCCAGGGTGACGTTGAAGCCCTCCTGCTCGAGCGCGTAGCCGCCCGACTCGCGGACGGAGAGCTCGTCGTCCACCCCCCGGATCCGATTCGCCGTGGGAGGGGTGGGATTCATGCGACCGGCGTGGGGGTTGGCTTGGCGGCCCGGAGTCGGACCCAGAACGTGCTGCCCTCGCCGGGCTTGGAGCGGAGCCCGATCTGTCCGCCCATCACGTCGACCATCCGCTTCGCGATGGAGAGCCCGAGGCCGAAGCCCTCGCGCTCGAGAATTCCCGAGCCGCGGTAGAAGCGCTCGAAGACCCGATCCTGTTCCTCAGGCGGGATTCCCTTCCCGGTGTCCTGTACCTCGATCGTCACGGTGTTCTCCGGCCCGCGAGAGGCGCGAAGGGTAACCGTGCCCGGCGCGGGCGTGTACGCGCACGCGTTGCTCAACAGGCCGATCATCACCTGGCGCAGGAGGACCGGATCGCCCTCGGCCACCAGGTCGTCGTCCGTCTCGTCCAGGAGGTCGACGCCGTCGGGCTCCTCGATCGCCGCGAACGCTTCGCGGGCGGAGAGGGTCACGTCGACGACCTGCTCCGGATCCCGTCCGCCGGCGGCCTCCACCCGGGCCAGCATCAGCAGTGACTGGGTCAGCCGGGTCATCCGCTCGGCGTCGTCGCCGAGGCGGTCGAGGAAGGTGTCACGAACCTCGGGGTCGTCCTTCGCGCCGGCCTGGAGAACCTCGATGCCGCTCTTGATCCCCGCGAGCGGGTTGCGCAGCTCGTGGGCGGCGTTGGAGACGAATTCGGCCTCGGCCTGCTCCCGCTTGAGCTCCTCGGTCCGATCCCGCACCACCAACAGCACGGCCTGCTCCGCGGGCACCTGGCGCGCCTGCACTCCGTAGAGCCGCCCGTCGATGGCGAGGACGGGGATCTCGTCGGCGCCGTGCTGCGCCGCACGCCGCAGTGACGGGGTGAGGGCGGCGGCGGGCCTGCCGTCACGAACCAGGCGGCCGGCGGCTGCGTTGGTGAAGCGCACCTCGCCGTCCTCGGCGGCCACGATCACCGCCTCGGTCAGTCCATCGAAGACGGCGGAAAGCCGGTCGCGCTCGGTCGCCAGCATCCCGAACGTCTTCCGGAGCTCCCGTCGCATCTTGTCGAGCGCTCGAGTCAGATCGCCCACCTCGTCCCCGCCACCCGGTGGGAGCGGGGCATCGAAGTCGCCGGCGGCCATCTGCTCGGCCGAGCTCGCAAGCCGCCTGATCCGCGTCGCGATCACGGTAGAGGCCAGAAAGCCGACCAGGACCCCGATCACGATGGCGATCATCAGCGCGCGCAGACGGTCCCCGCGCAGCTCGTCGAAGGCGTGGGTGAGGGCGGGGGGCGGCTCTGCGCGGACGACCACCACGCCTCGCACCGGGACCTTGCCGGTGCCGAAGACCGGGGCGGCGGCGACGGTGACGTTGTCAGCGGAGCTGGCGGTGTAGCGCCGACCGTTCAGCGAAACCCGGAAGGCCTCGGGCCGCTGCTGGAGCGCATCCAGCCCCGCGAAGCTCTGCCCGGGAGCGAAGGGACGGCCGTGCCGGTTGAGGGCCCAGGCCTTGAACGTGGGCGTGTTCGACATCGCCAGGACGTTCGCCGCATGCAGCTTGTCGAGCCGGCCGAGATCGTCGGCCAGGCTGGCGGTCTTGCCGACGGCCAGGTCCGCCGACTCGCTCTGCAGCGTCCGGCCCGAGGAGTCGTCGACGAAGATGTAGACGGAGGCGGCCGTGATCAGGCTGACGAGCGCGAACGCCGCACCCAGCCAGAGACGCATCGGTATGCGCCTCGGCCCCCCTCCCGGCTTCTCTGTAGCCATCGTGCCGGAGATTGTTACCGCTTGCTCACACTTCCGGTGCAAGCGTGGCCGTGAGACGGAGCCAGAGCGCCTCCAGGGCCAGCTCCTCGGAGACGTTCACCCGCAGGCGACGGCGCGTGTCGAGGACCCACTCGAGCGCAGTGCGCGCCCTGGCCGGATCCAGCCCCTCCGCGTCCTCGGCGAGCTGGTCCGGCCGGTCGGTGTTGAGCACCACGTCGTCGGCGCCCGACGCGATCGCGGCCAGGTCGCGGTACCAGTCGCAGCACAGTGCCAGGCCCAGGTCGAGCGCCTGGGTCCGGGCCCGCCGCTCGGTGCGCCGCACCTGTTCGATCGCCTCGCGCGTCAGCTTGCCCTTGCGCCCGCGCCTGGCCGTGACCTCCGCCTCTTCGAGCAGGCGGCGCTCCTCCTCGGCACCGGCCGCCTCGCCAGCCTCGCTCGCGGCCGCCAGGAGCTCCCGCCAGGGCTCGGGAGCCGGGGACCCCGAACGCGGAGCGCGCGCAGCCTTCTCGGCGATGGTGCGCAGGGCCGCGCCGCGGTCGTCCGTCAACAGGCGGGCGAGCTCGACGTCGCCGCCGCTGAGCCGCGCGGCGGCGTCGGCGTCCGCCCCCGCGCCGAGGACCTCGATCACCGCGTCGGGCGCCAGCGGCCCGAACTCGATCGGCGCACAGCGCGAGAGGATCGTCTCGGCCAGCTGCTCGGGCTCCGAGCAGATGAGGATCAGATGAGCGAAGGGAGCCGGCTCCTCGAGGGTCTTGAGCAGCGCGTTCTGGCTCTCGTCGCGCAGGTCCTCGGCCTCCTCGATGACGAAGACGCGGCGGGTCCCCTCGGCGGGGCTGAGGCTGGAGGCGCGGATCACCTGCTCGCGGACGTCGTCGACGAGATGCTGGGCCCCCGGTGGGCGCAGCCAGACGAGGTCCGGGTGCGGCGAGGGATCGAGAAGCGCGCGCCTGCGGGCGTCGTCCGGATCCGCGGCTCCCTCGGCGAGCAGCTCCGCCGCGAACGCCCGCGCCGCGGCCGCCTTGCCCGATCCTCGGGGCCCCCGGAAGAGGTAGGCGTGGCCGGGGGCGGAGAGCGCAGCGGCCAGCGAGAAGGCGGCGCGCGGCTGGTGCCTCGTCGCCTCGGCGAGGGTTTCGGGAATGGCCGAACCTGCACGCGCCGCCTCCATCAGGTGCGCACCCCCTGCACCTCGGCGAGGACGGCCGAGTGGACGCTCTCCCGGTCCCCGTCCGCCTCGACGACGCGGATCCGGTCGGGGTGACGGCTGGCCACCTCGTCATAGCCCGCGGCGACCAGCCGCTGCAGCTCGATGCCCTCCTCCTCGAAGCGATCCGCCTTACGCCGGCCGATTCGCGTGGCGGCGACATCCGGATCGACGCGAAGCAGGATGGTGACGTCGGGCCATACTCCGCCAGTCGCGAGGTCGCAGATCTCCTCGACGCGCTCGACGCCGAGACCGCGGGCCGCCCCCTGGTAGGCGACACTCGAGTCGCTGAAGCGATCGCAGACCACGTCCCGGCCCTCATCGCCGGCTGGTCCGATGACGCGAGCCATCAGCTCCGCGCGGGCTGCGCAGAAGAGCAGGAGCTCGGCGAGAGGATCGAGCTCCAGCGCCGGGTCCTTGAGCAGCCCGCGGACCCGCTCACCGGTCTCGGTTCCACCGGGTTCCCGGACCAGCACGACCTCCTCGCCCAGCGCCGCGGCGAGCAGCTTCGCCTGGGTCGTCTTGCCCGACCCGTCGATTCCCTCGAGTGAGATGAACATCTCCATCCCAGGCTAACCGCCGCTCAGACGCCGCCCGGGAGAGCCGCCGGGAACTATCTGCGTTCCGCGTTTATTTCCGGCGTCCCCCTGGGTAACCGGGGAGGACAACAGCCTGGATCAGCGGAGAAACGGATGGTGGCCAGGAGGGTTCACCGGCGGAGGCGGCAAGGAAACCGCCTGACCCACGGCCCATCGGATGAAACGAAAGGGCGGCCCGGATGGCCGCCCTTTTCGTTGCTTTCCGCTAGGCCGCCGCGAGCCACTCCTCGAAGCTGGGGCCGGCCAGCTTCGCGCCCGGGTTTGGGAGCGCGGCTCCCTCGGCGTAGGCCCTGGCGTCCGGATCATCGGGCTGGCGGACCTCGCGGATCTCGGTCGAGTCGCCTCGGCTGGCGAAGAGCATCCCGGCCAGCTCGGTGAGAC
>DASTAI010000273.1:0-7611 GCA_035712865.1 Solirubrobacterales bacterium | reverse complement strand
CGTCCCGTCGCCGCTCGCCGCTGCGATCTCCTCGAGTGGCGTCGCCGCCACCGTGCTGGTGATGACCGGCACGCCGAGCGCCGACGCCGCTCGGGCCGTGGCGAGCTCGCCGTCCGCGTGGAGGAGGGTCTGCATGCCGATTGGAGCCAGCAGGACCGGCGCCGACATGCTCGTCCCGAGCAGCTCGACCGAGAGGTCGCGCACGGACAGGTCCTGTCGCAGGACGCGGGGGACGATCCGCCAGCGGCGAAACGCCTCGAGGTTCTCCCGCATCGTGTCCTCACTCCCCGCCCCGCCGAAGATGTAGGCGATCGCGCGTTCATCCAGCGACTCGCGGGCCCGCTCCTCGAGCTCGTCCCAGGCGATGGGGAGCGCCGGGTGCTCGCCCGAAACCCCCAGGGCGTAGATCTCGCGGTAGTAGTCGCCGAAGAGCCCAGGCGTCCCGGAGTCGGCCATGGCTTGACCCTACTGCGGGTCGGCGAGCGCTAGCCGACCGGGGCCGGTGACGCGGGCGGCGACTTCTTTTTCGAGCGCTTCTTCTTCTTGGCAAGCGGCTTCGGCGGCTTCTTGACGTCCTGGCTGCAGTCCGCGCCCTGGCAGAGGACGAGCCCCTTCAGCTTCTTCAGCAGGTACTTGCGAACCGGGAAGTAGCGCGAGTCCTTGTACTTGCTCTTCAGCTCGAGCGGATCACGCTTGAGGTCGTAGAGCTCGCGGCTCCCGTCCGAGTACTTGACCAGCAGATAGCGGCCGGTTCGGATCGCCCGATAGCGCGGCGCCACGATGGCGCGCGCGATCTGGGCGGTGTGGTCCTGGTCGAGGTTCTTGACGTACTTGCTGAAGTGCACGCGCGCGCTCGCGGCGCTCACCGGCGTCCCTGGCTCGTTCGTCGCTCCCGGGGGCCCTGTCTCGATCAGGATGGGCCTGTAGGTGTTCAGGTTGGGGTCGCGCGCGTACGGAAGCAGTGAGCGGCCATCCTGCGGCAGTCCCGGCTGGGCGTCGGCGATCTTCAGGATCGTCGAGGTGATGTCGCCGTTCCAGACCAGTGCGCGGGGCTGGGAGCCGCCGGGGATGCCGGGACCCCGGATCAGCAGCGGGACCTGGATCGATGGCTCATACGGAGCGAACTTGCCCTGGTGCAGCCGGTGCTGACCCTGCATGAAGCCGTTGTCCGAGGTGAAGATGATGTAGGTGTTGGCGAGCTGCCCCTCGGCGGAGAGCTCGTTGACGATCCGCTCGACCTGGTCGTCGACGGAGAGGAGGGTCTCGAGGCGGTGCTGGTAGCGGGTCTGGATCTTCGCAATCAGACCGGGACCGAAGCGGCTGATCTTCCGGATCCAGCCCGGCTTGTCCTTGACGTTCTTCTCGTTGAAGCTCGGGTCGATCGGCAGGGGTGCCGTGGCGAAGGAGTTCTGGTATTTGGTCTCGGGCGTCGCCGGATCATGGGGAGCGAAGAACTGGACCTGCATGTAGAGCGGGTCGTTCGCGTGGCTGGTGAAGTGCTGGTCGATCCGGTCCACCGCCAGGTCCCCGTAGACGGTCGTCTGGTAGTCGTCGGGGGTGTACTGCTTGAGGACGCCGTTCTGATCCAGCGCGAAGTCCGTGTAGTCCGACGCCGGCTTGATGAAGGCGTAGAACTCGCCGCGGCCGGCCCCGCCGTTGAAGGGACCCCAGCCCGGCGGGACGTAGGTCTCGTTGGTCTCGATCCCGAAGCCGTTCGGCATCTTGCCGATGTGGATCGTGCGGTAGCCGGCCTGCTGGAGCCAGACCGGGAGGTCGTTCTTGTCGTTGAAGACGCTGTAGCCGCCCTGCGGGGGTGTGTTCCCCATCACGTGGTGGTTGTGGGCGTACTGGCCGGTCTGCACGGTGATCCGGGAGGGACAGCAGAGCGACATCGAGACGTAGGCGTGGAGGAAGTTCGCGCCCTGGGCCCCGAGCAGGGCCTGGGTCTTCGGCATCGCGGCCAGGTCCCTGACGGTCTGGTCGTCGGTCGTGAACATGATGATGTTCGGCTTGGAGCTGGCGGCATGGGAGCGCTCTCCGCCGCGTACGAGCAGCGCGAGCAGGACCAGGCACGCGAGCCCGGCGGCGACCAGCACACCCCTGCGAAGAGAGACCGGCATTCTCAATCGACGATAACGAGGCGGGGGGAGCGAAGTTGCGGATAGGGTTCGCTGCGAGCCGCGATGGGCTTCCTCGAACCCTCACCTCCTCCGTTTGACCTGGAGGAATGGAAGGCCAAGCCGCATCTCAGCCGGCTGAAGCCGCTGGTGCAGGATTGGGGCGGGAACGGCTTCGGCTCGCCGACCTTCGTCTACTTCGCCTACCTCCTGAAGTTGATCCTCTTCAGCCTCGGCGCGCTCGTCGTCATCTCGCTGACGCCCGGGCTGGGGTCGCCGTTCGCCCTCGACGACTGGTGGACCCAGCCGATCGTCTTCGAGAAGCTCGCGGTCTGGCTCCTCCTCTGGGAGATCCTCGGGCTGGGCGCCGGCTCGATGCCGCTCAGCTTCCGGTTCTCGCCGCCGATCGGCGGCGCGCTCTACTGGCTCCGGCCCGGGACGGTGAGGTTGCCGCCCTGGCCCGACAAGGTCCCGCTGACGAGGGGAACCACCCGCACCTGGCTCGATGTCGGCCTCTACGCGGGCGTCCTCGCCACCGCCGTCTTCCTGCTCGCCGCCTCTGGGGTCGACCGCTCCGGAGACTTCGCCGGCAAGCTGCCCCCGGCGGGCATCGCCGTTCTGCTCGGGTTGCTGGCCCTCCTCGGGCTGCGCGACAAGGTCTCGTTCCTCGGGGCCCGGCCTGAGATCTACTGCACGGTGCTCGTGGTCGGGCTCTTCCCGATCGAGCACTGGATCGTCGCCTGGCAGTTCGTCTTCCTCGGCATCTGGTGGGGCGCGGCGTCCTCGAAGCTCAACAGCCATTTTCCGTTCGTCGTCTCGACCATGATGAGCAACGCCCCACTGATGCCCCGCGCGTTGAAGCCGCGCCTCTGGCGCGACTACCCCGAGGACATGATCCCCTCACGCCTGGCCGCGGGAATCGCTCACTTCGGAACCGTCCAGGAGTTCCTCTGGCCGGCGCTGCTGGTCTTCCAGGACAACCCGACGATCAGGACAATCGCGATCGTCGGGATGATCCTGTTCCACCTGAACATCACCTCGATGTTCCCCCTCGCCGTGCCGCTCGAGTGGAACATCTTCATGATCTTCGGGACCCTCTTCCTCTTCGGGCACTACGGCGACACGCCGCTCTCGACGCTCGACGACCCGCTCCTGATCGCCGTGTTGGCACTGCCGCTCCTGGCGCTGCCGCTGCTCGGCGGGAGCCGGCCGGACAAGATCTCCTTCCTGCCGTCCATGCGCTACTACGCGGGCAACTGGGCGACCACCGCCTGGCTCTTCCGCAAGGACAGCCGGGCGGAGGAGAAGCTCGACACCCACATCAAGAAGCCCGCCCGGACGATCGTCGAGCAGGTCGGCGACATCTATGACCGCGAGACCGCGCTCTACCTGCTCAACCGCGGACTGGCCTTCCGCGCCATGCACTCCCACGGCCGGGCGCTGAACGCGCTGCTTCCCCACGCCGCAGCGGACGTCGAGGAATACGACGTGAGGGAGGGAGAGCTGATCTCGAACATCGTCAACGGCTGGAACTTCGGCGATGCGCACTTCCACGGCCCCCAGCTGCTCGAAGCCGTTCAGGACCGCTGTCAGTTCGCCGAGGGAGATGTGCGCGTCATCTACCTCGAGTCGGAGCCGACGATCCGGGGTCGCGGCCACCAGCACTACGAAATCTGGGATCCGGTCGGCGGGCTGGTGGAGGAGGGGACGGTCGCCGTGAAGGACATGGTCAACAGCCAGCCTTGGCTCGACGAGTCCTTCGACTTCCCGGTGGCCGTCGAGGGCGCCGCGGCCAGCCCGGACGAGCCCGTTCCCGTCGGCGGCCCCACGGCCCCGGGCTACTCCCCAAGTCATTGAGCCAAGCGATCGTCGTCGGCTCCGGCCCGAACGGCCTCGCGTGCGCGGTCGAACTGGCTCGGAACGGCGTGGAGGTCACGGTGCTCGAGGCGAAGGACCGGTTCGGGGGCGGGACCCGCACCAGCGAGCTGACTGTGCCGGGGCTCCTTCACGACGACTGCTCGGCCACCCACCCGATGGCCGTCGGCTCTCCGTTCCTCCGCTCGCTCGACCTGGAGCGACACGGGCTGGAGTGGCTCTGGCCGGAGGTGGACCTCGCGCATCCGCTCGACGACGGCAGCGCGGGAGTGATGGTCCGATCCATCGAGGAGACCGCTCGGGGGCTCGGCGGCGAAGACGGAGCCGCGTGGCGGCGTGTGTTCGGCTCCACCTCAGCGCACTTTCAGGAGCTGCTCGAGGACATCTTGCGGCCGGTTCTGCATCCGCCGCGACACCCGGTGCGCCTGGTGCGCTTCGGCCTGGCGGCGGCCGCGCCGGCGACGCTCCTCGCTCGCTCGTGGCGGACCCCACAGGCACGGGCGCTGTTCGGTGGCGTCGCCGCTCACGCCTTCAGCCCGCTGAACCAGCCGCTGAGCAGCTCGGTCGGCTGCGCGCTGATCTGCGCCTGTCACGCATTCGGCTGGCCGGTGGCGAAGGGCGGCTCGCAGGCGATCGCCGAGGCGCTGGCGTCCGTGCTGAGCGAGTACGGGGGCACGATCGAGACCGGCCGGCCGGTGAGAGCCATGGCCGACCTCGGCGGCGCCGATGCCGTCGTCTTCGATCTCGGGCCCGAGGCCGTGGCCGAGATCGCGGGCGATCGCCTCCCGGCGAGCACCGTCCGGGCCTACCGTCGCTACCGGCGCGCGCCGGGCGCTTTCAAGCTGGACCTGGCGGTCGAGGGCGGCGTGCCGTGGACGAATGAGTCCTGCCGGAGGGCCGGGACCGTCCACGTGATCGGCTCGTTCGAGGAGATCGTGCTCGCCGAGCGCGCGATCAACCGGGGATCGATGCCCGAGAGGCCTTACCTGCTGGTGGGCCAGCAGTACCTTGCCGACCCGCAGCGCTCGGACGGCGACGTGCACCCTGTCTGGGCGTACGGGCACGTCCCATTCGGGTACCGCGGCGACGCCGGCGACGCCATCCTCCGTCAGATCGAGCGTTTCGCGCCGGGGTTTCGCGACCGGGTCGTGGCGAGCAAGGTGCGTACGCCGGCCGATCTCGAGGCCTACAACGCCAATTACCTCGGTGGCGACATCATCACCGGGGCCAACACCCCGGTGCAGCTGCTCTTCAGGCCGCGTCTCGGGCTCGACCCGTATAGCACCGGCGCGCCAGGACTATACATCTGCTCCGCGGCGACGCCCCCGGGTGCCGGCGCGCACGGGATGGGCGGCTACAACGCGGCCCGCTCGGTGCTTAGGCACCTAGAAAGCGCTAAGTAGTTCACCCGCAGGCCGTCCCGTAATTCCAACCGTTGCGGGGCTCGCCCGGCTGCAGCCATCCTTGGGCATGGCCGCCGTGAAGGGTGCGGGGCCAGGGGGTGATGGACGACGCAGACGGGCCCGACGGGGAGGATGGCCGCGCCGGATCGCGGAGGCGCTCCGCAGGGATCTCTTCGCGCTGTACGCGCAGCGGATCGTGGACGTGGAGAGCGGCGACACCGTCCGCCACGAGCTGTTCCTGCGGATGACGGACGACGAGGACCTGATCCCGGCGGGAGAGTTCGTGCTGGCCGCGGAGGAGACCGGCTCCATCCGGGAGATCGACCGCTGGGTGATGGGACGGGCGATCCAGCTCGCCGCGGCGGGCCATCCCGTGGATCTCAATCTGAGTGTGCGCTCGGCCGACGACGAGCTCCTCGAGCTGATGCGCCGCGAGCTGGAGAACACGGGCGCCGACCCCGCGCGTCTGGTGGTCGAGCTGAGCGAGGCGCAGTTGGCGAAGGGCCTGCGGACCGGCAGGGGCTTCGTCCTGGGCGCGCGCGAACTGGGGTGCCGGATCGCCCTGGACGGCTACGTCCGCGGCGGCCGCGGACGCGCTCTGCTCAGAGGGCTGCCGATCGACTTCGTCAAGCTCGGTCCCCTCTTCGTCGACGGCCTCGTGGAGGACGGACGCCGCAGACGGAAGGCGCGCAACGCGGCGGGCAAGGCCCACGACGACGGCCAGCGGGTGATCGCCCAGGGCGTCGAGGACCTGCTCACCCTGCAGCTGCTGCCCGATCTTGGGATCGACGAGGCGCAGGGGTATGCGCTCGGGGCTCCGGAGCCTGTCGAGTCGGCGCTCCCACCGACGGCCTGAACCCCGCGCGACCCGGATGCGGCTGAGAGGAGTCGAACCTCCACGTCCCGAAGGACACAGGCACCTGAAGCCTGCGCGTCTACCAGTTCCGCCACAGCCGCGGGGTTGCGAAGCTTAGCCTGAGCCTGGCTGCCGGACCCTGGCTACACTCACCAGCCGTCACCTACACGCCGCTATCGTCTAGGGGACTAGGACGCCGGATTCTCAGTCCGGAAACCCGGGTTCGAATCCCGGTAGCGGTGCCTCTTGAATCCCGCTCACACAGCGGGATTCGGCATGTAAAGGGCCGCTGTTCGCCAGCGTGTTCGCCAGTGCCCACCAGATACTACGCGGTGCAGAGAGGGTACAGAGAGGGTATGTAGATCTGCAATGACGGCTGTACCTGCGCCGGTCGCGGAGCTTGAACCTGAGAAGGAGGAATCCGATCGTGAAAGGGAGATCTGTTCGTCGCGCAAGCCTGCTCGCCCTGACCGCTCTGCTCGGCCTCGCCGTGGTGTTCAGCGGCAGCGCCACTGCATCGGATGCCGGCCAGGCAGTCGCCGAGGTCGCGAAGAAGAAGTGCAAGAAGAAGAAGAGGGGCCGGTCGGCTGAGGCAGCCAAGAAGAAGGGGTGCAAGAAGAAGAAGGCGACCGCGACGACGCGAGCGACGCTGACCTGGAGCCCGTCGAGCGTTGATCTCGATCTCCTCGCCTGGGACACCAGCGGGGTGAAGAGCCCCAGCCCCGGCATCTCGAACACCTCCCACAGCGGTGAGGTGGCTGGCGGTCCCGAGGTATTCAGGGACCTGCTTTCGCCGAGCAGCCGCCAGTTCGCCTACGGGATCTGTGCCGACAGCGTCCCCACTCCGACCACGTCCTGGACGCTGACGGTTCTGTCTGCGAGCGGCAACACCCAGACGGCCTCCATTGTCACAGAGGGGGCCCAGTTCGATAGCGACGGCGACAACTACCGAGTCACCTACTCGAACCCGTCGAGCTTCAACCCGGGTCCCGGGAGCACTGGCGGGTGGTGCTCCTAGGCCGGCGCGAGACGCGGCGAAGTTGCGAGAACCGGTCGGCGAAAGCCGGCCGGTCTCGTTGTGGCCCGAATCGTGCGCGGGAAGTCTGGCCGGCCCATCCGACGACCGTGGGCACGGCACCTGACGGAGCCGGATATTCACGAGCTCCGCTTTGCATGGAAAGCGTGCACGAACCTCCGGGGGGTAGACACGTCACCGCCGCCTGGGGCAACAATTTCCCAGTTCCAAAAATCGGTCTTGGGGAAATACCGAGATCACCGTGAACAGCGGCTCGGAATCCACGTTGGCCGGCCTTATGGCCGTGCGGATCACGTGGATAACGGCGACCGCGGTTTGCGTGGT
>DASTAI010000272.1:0-2874 GCA_035712865.1 Solirubrobacterales bacterium | reverse complement strand
ATAGGTAGTCGAACGGGCCACCACGCGATCGACAATGCTTGTCGCTCTCCGCAAGTGGCCGCCCACGATCCACCTTTGATAGCGCCGAACCGGGAGTCACTTTACTCGCTGTCCAACCCACGGCGCCGACTTTTCCACATCGCGCGCGCCGGGGAAGGGCAAGCCGCTTCGCGGCCCCGGGGATGACTTCTCCGCGGACGGAGCTAAGATAGGTGGGCCCCATGACCTGCTCATCCTGCGGACACGAGAATCCCTCCCCGGCGAGGTTCTGCAACGCCTGCGGCGCCTCGCTGGCCGCCGAGCCGCGCTCCTACACCCCACGCCACCTCGTCGAGAAAATTCTCGCCTCCAAGAACGCGCTCGAGGGCGAGCGCAAGCCCGTTACCGTTCTCTTCGCCGACGTCGCGCGCTCGATGGAGCTCGCCGAGCGCCTCGATCCCGAGGAATGGCATCGCCTCCTCGATCGACTCTTCCGGCTGCTCGCGGACGGGGTGCATCGCTACGAGGGAACCATCAACCAATATACGGGCGACGGCATCATGGCGCTCTTTGGCGCTCCGATCGCCCACGAGGACCATGCAGAGCGCGCCTGCGCCGCCGCGCTCGAGATGGCGCGAGAGCTTGAAGTGCTCGCGGACGAGCTACGACGCGAGAGCGGGATCGACCTCGCAGTCCGGATGGGCCTCAACTCGGGCGAGGTCGTGGTCGGGCGAATAGGCGACGACCTGCGCATGGACTACACCGCGCAAGGTCACGTCGTCGGGCTCGCCTCTCGAGTGCAGCAGCTGGCGCCGCCCGGTGGCGTCACGGTGACCGAGCAAACCGCGCGGCTGGTCTCGGGCTTCTTCGACCTCCTCGATCGGGGGGAGCAGAATCTCAAGGGCGCGAGCGCGCCCGTTCGGGTGTTCGACCTGCGAGGTCCCGGCCCGATCCGGAGCCGTCTCGAGCGCTCACGCGCCCGCGGTTTTTCTCGCTTCGTGGGCCGTGAGCCAGAGCTGGCCCGGCTCGAGCGCGCCCTCGGCGAGGCGCAGTCAGGTCGACCGCAGATCGTCCTGATCACCGCGGAGCCGGGCGCCGGGAAGAGCCGTCTGTGTCACGAGTTCGCCGAGCGCACCCGCGGCGCGGCGTTCCACTCCGCCCGCGCGCGCTCCCACGGGCGTCTTCTCCCCTTCCACGCAGTGGCCGATCTCGCGCGCAGCTTTTTCGGTCTCAACGAACGCGCGTCGGCGGTGGCCGTCCGGGAGGCCGTGGGGCGTGGTCTGGCGGGGACCCAGCCCGTCGAGCCGAACGTCGTGGCTCTCTGGCTCGAGCTCCTGGGGGTGCCTGATCCCGCGCTGGCTCCTTCGGAGCTGGAGCCCGAGGCGCGCCGGGCGCGTCTCTTCCAGTCGCTTCGCGATCTGATCCGCGTCCGCGCGCGACGCGAGCTCACCGTGCTCTGGGTCGAGGACCTGCACTGGCTCGATCCGGCGAGCGAGGCGGCCCTGGAGATGCTCACCACCGAGCTGCTGGCTCCGGAGGTTTCCGACACCAGGGTATTGCTGCTCGCGACCGCGCGGCCAGAGTATCGGCCCTCCTGGCCCGAACGGGTCGAGCGTCTCTCCCTGAAGCCCCTTGCCCCCCAGGAGCTCGGAGCGCTGGTCGACGACTGGCTCGGATCCAATCCCGAGCTGGCCCCGCTCCGTCTCCGGATCGAGGCTCGCGCCCGGGGTAACCCCCTCTTCATCGAGGAGATCGTCTGCTCGCTCGTCGAACGTGGCGCGCTGCGCGGCGAGCGCGGTGCGTACGTGCCCGCCGCCACTGTCGAGGACATCGCCCTTCCCGAGACCGTTCAGGCGGTCCTCGCCTCGCGCATCGATCGGCTGTCGCAGCGGGACAAGGACGTATTGCAGGCGGCGGCGGTGGTCGGACGGGACGTGCCGGCGGAGTTGTTGCGCGTCGTGGTCGATCTGCCCGAACCCGATCTTGACGCGTCGCTCGAGCGACTGGCGACCGCGGAGCTCCTCGGTCCCGCGGAGTCTCCGAGTGAGCGCGCCTTCCGGCATCCCCTCACGCAGGAGGTGGCCTACCGCACGCAGCTCCTGGATCGTCGTCGCCTGACGCATGCCCGCGTCGCCCGAGCGCTGCTCGCGATCCATGGACCCACGGCCCCGACGCATGCCGCCCTCTTGGCCCATCACTTCGAAGAGGCCGGCGAGTCTCTCGAGGCCGCGCGCTGGCATGAGCAGGCGGGCCGGCGGGGCGCGCGCAACGATCCGGCGGATGGCGCGAGGCACTGCCGGAAGGTCGCGACGCTCCTCGCCGTCATTCCAGAGTCCCGCGAGACCCTGATGCTCCAGCTCACTTCGCGCATCGCCCTCCTCGAGATCGGCCGCATGGCCGGCATCGAAGAGCATGAGTCACAGCTCCTCTTCGAAGAAGCGCAGGCGGTCGTCGAGCGCCTGGAGGATCCGGAGGGTTACGCATTCCTGCTCACGTCCTATGGCCGTCTGTGCGGGCTCGCGGGTGACGTGGCACGGTACCTCGCCTGTGCGCGGCGAGCGGCGGAGCTCGGCGTGGAATGCGCCGACGCCGCGCTCGTCTTCGAGATGCGGACAGTGCTCGCGCATGCGCAGCTCGGGTCGGGCCACCTCCAGGCCGCACGCGCGACCGCGGAGCAGGCGCTCGCCGACTTCGGGCGCGACCGCGAGCTGCACGAGATGCTCGGGCGTTCCACCGCACCGACCTTCTGTCGCATCTGGTGGGCCCTGGCGAACGCCTACGCAGGGCGAGTGCCCGAGGCTCAGGCCGGCCTGGAAGCCCTCCTCGGCGCCGAAAAGGAGATTGGACTCGAAGCCCTGTATGGGACGCACGGAGTCCTGTGCGAGGTACTGCGAC
>DASTAI010000271.1:0-18690 GCA_035712865.1 Solirubrobacterales bacterium | reverse complement strand
TGTTTCAGGTGAGCGACGATCTCGCCGAGGCCCGGCGGCTGATGCGCGATCTCGCGTCGCCGGCCGCCGTAGCCGCCTAGCCGTCCAATCGCTTGTTTGCCCACGGGAGCCCCGGATATGCTGGGCGCGCTCAAGGAAGAGCCAGGGGAAGGGGAATTCCGATAATGAAGATGCGCTGGGCACGTCTCGTCCTACTCGTTTGCGCTGCCGGAGTCGTCTCCGGGCTCGTCGCCCTGCCGTCCACGGCCGCGGCGAAGAAGAGGACCGGGACCGTGAACACCTGCGTCAGCACCGCCGTGACGATCCCCGACGGCCCCGCGGATGGCAGCAATGCCCCCAACCCGGTGGCCTCGCTCGCTCTTCCCGTTCAGATTCCGAAGTACAAGGGCAGGCATCAGGCCGGTGTCATCACCGCCTTCGGATCCGCCGGCGTCCGGATCTCGCACAGCGACGATGGCGACCTCGCGCTCTTCCTGGTCTCGCCCGGGGGCAGGGCGGTCGCCCTCGCCACATATCGCGACCAGAGCACGAACAGGGACGACCAGGGTGAGCCCTCGCCCAGCGGCGATGGCTATGGATCCGGCCCCATGAACTGCTCCGGATCGCTGGTTCAGTTCGGCGACGGCTTCTCCAAGTCCATCACCACCCCCGGCAATACGGGCCTCGATACGCCGATCACCGGCTCGTTCATGCCCGAGCAGCCGCTCAGCACGTTCGTCGGCGGCCCCGCTGCGGGGTTCTGGACGCTGATCGTCCAGGACGTCCAGGCGGGCGACGTCGGTGAGATCAACGCCCTCTCGCTGAACTTCAGCTACCGCTACAAGGCGAAGGCGAAAGCGAAGAAGAAGAGGCGCTAGCGATGCAACTTCCCGCTCGCGTGGCCGAGTGGCGAGAGCGGGGAAGGGACGCGGAGTTCGACGGACGACGGATCCACTTTTTCGAGCGCGACGGCGACGGCCCGCTCCTGCTCTTCCTGCATGGGTTCCCGTCCAGCTCCTTCGACTGGCGGCTCCTGCTCGATCGGTCCGCCGGACACGCCGCCCTCGCGCCGGACTTCCTCGGCTTCGGTCTCTCCGAGAAGCCGCGTGACCACGAATACACGCTGCACTGGCAGGCGGACATGGTCGAGGACTTCGTCGGCCGTCGGGATTCCACGACCGTCTTCATCGTCGCCCACGACATGGGCACCTCGGTCGCGACCGAGCTGATGGCCCGCGACCTCGACGGCGAGCTCAGCATGGAGCTCGTCGGTTGCCTGCTGCTCAACGGCTCGATGGTCCAGGACGCCGCCAGCCCGACGCTGGGACAGCGGTTGCTCCGCAGTGCCGTCGGACCGCTCTTCTCCCGCCTCTCCAGCGAGCGCTTCTTCCGGCAGCAGTTCGGCTCGATCTTCTCCCCGGATCACCCGCTCAGCGACGAGGAGGCGGAGGACCAGTGGGCTCTGATCTGCACCGGGGGCGGCCGCACCCTCGCCCACAAGACGATCCGCTACATGGAGGAGCGCTTCCGTCACGCCGAGCGCTGGCACGGCGCTCTCACGAATTGGCCGAAGCCGCTCGGGCTGGCCTGGGGGATGCTCGACCCCGTCGCGACGGAGAACGTCCTGGACGCGGTCATCGAGCTGCGCCCAGCGGCCGAAGTGACCCGCTTCGAGGATCTCGGCCACTATCCGCAGATCGAGGATCCCCAACGGGTCGCGGACGTGCTGCGGGCGGCGCTCCCCGCCTGAAAAAACGCCTCGACCAGCTTTCTGGGCGGCGCTATACTGGCGCGCTCGCCCGGGCCAGCCGTGAGTTCGTTCGCGGCGGTGCGGGTTGATTTTTCGCCGCAGAGCAGGGCTTTTCAGGCGGCGACCAAACCCCGAAACAGAAGGAATCGAGGAGAGTTGGCACGCGAGACACTGATCACCCCGGAGGGGCTCGAGAAGCTCAAGGAGGAACTCGAGTACCTGGAGAACGACAAGCGCCGTGAGGTCGCTGACCGCATCAAGCAGGCGCGGGAATTCGGGGACATCGCGGAGAACTCGGAGTACGACGACGCGAAGAACGAGCAGGCGATGCTCGAGCAGCGGATCGCATCGCTCCAGGACCGCCTGCGGCGGGCCGCGGTGATCGACAACACGCACCTCGACACCGAGACCGTCGGTGTGGGTGCCGTCGTCCACGTCAAGGACCAGAAGTCCGGCAAGTCCCAGAAGTTCCAGATCGTCGGATCCGCCGAAGCCGACCCTGCCGAGCAAAAGCTCTCGAACGAGTCGCCGATCGGCAAGGCGCTGCTCGGCAGCAAGAGGAACGAGGTCGTGACGGTGGAGACACCGCGCGGCCCCAAGAAGAAGCTCAAGATCACGAAGATCGAGACTGCTTAGCTCGGAATAGGCTCCGTCGCGTGAACGAGGAGCCGGAGAGCTCGCAATCCGACCTGCTCGCCGAAAGGCGGGCGAAGCTCGAGCGGCTCCGCGAGGCCGGGATCGAGCCGTACCCGCATGCCTTCCCCGACCGCACCGAGATCGCCGCGGTCAGGGAGGCCCATGCGGAGCTCGACCCGGGTGAGGAGACCGACGACCGCTATCGGGTCGCCGGCCGCCTCACCGCCAAGCGCGGGCACGGCAAGGCCTCCTTCCTCGACCTGAGGGATGGGAGCGGCGAGATCCAGATCCAGGCGCGGGTCGACGAGCTCGGCGACGACGCCTACGAGGGCTTGCTCTCGCTGGACGTCGGCGACATCGTCGGCATCGAGGGAACGGCGTTCGCCTCGAGGCGGGGCGAGCTCACCATCCGGGCCGATGCGTGGGAGCTGCTCTCGAAGTCGCTGCGCCCGCCCCCCGAGAAGTTCCACGGCCTCGAGGACGTCGAGACGCGCTATCGCCGCCGCGAGCTGGACCTGATGGCGAACGAGGAGAGCCGCGAGCTGTTCCGCAAGCGAAACCAGACGATTTCCGCCGTGCGCCGCTGGCTCGACTCGCGCGGGTTCGTCGAGGTGGAGACGCCCGTGCTCCAGCCGCTCTACGGCGGCGCGCTCGCCCGGCCGTTCGTCACGCACCACAACGCTCTCGACCGCGACCTCTATCTCAGGATCGCTACCGAGCTCTACCTCAAGCGGCTGGTTGTCGGCGGGATCGACAAGGTCTACGAGCTCGGCAAGGACTTCCGCAACGAGGGGATCTCACACAAGCACAATCCCGAATTCACGATGCTCGAGTGGTACGAGGCCTACGCCGACTACAACGACGTGGCCGAGGAGCTGGAGGCGCTGGTCTCCGACGTCGCCAAGGAGGTCCTCGGAACCACCAAGGTGGAGCGCGGCGGAGAGGCCATCGACCTGGCACCACCCTGGCGCCGGGTGACGCTCCGTGACGCGATCAGGGAGCAGACGGGCATCGACGTCTTGGAGCATCCGACTCGGGAGCAGCTCGCGGCGGCGATGGGAAGTGAGCCCGACCCGGGGGAGGGCTGGGGCAAGCTGGTGGACGGGCTGCTGTCCAAGGAGGTGGAACCAACGCTGAAACAGCCCACCTTCATCATCGACTACCCGGTCGAGCTCTCACCCTTCGCCAAGCGCCACCGCAGCGAGGAGGGGCTCGTCGAGCGCTGGGAGGCCTTCGTCGGCGGCATCGAGATCTCGAACGCCTTCACCGAGCTCAACGACCCCGACGAGCAGCGCCGTCGCTTCGAGGCGCAGGCCGCCGAGCAGGCCCGGGGTGACGAGGAGGCCCAGCCCTACGACGAGCTCTATATCGAGTCCCTCGAGCAGGGGCTCCCTCCGACCGGAGGCGTCGGGCTCGGCATCGACCGCCTGGTGATGATCCTGACCGGGGCGGAGAGCCTGCGTGAGGTGCTGCTCTTCCCCGCGATGCGGAGCTAGCCGGGCGCAGCCTCGGCCTCGGGCTCGGGCTCTCCGTCGTCCGACCCGGTGGCCTCGCGCTCGGCCGGCCGCTCCTGGTCCTCCGCCTCGGCACCACCGGATGGCACACGGGGCCGGAGCAGTTGGTAGACGGCGACCAGCGACAGCACGATCGCCGCGATGATCGCCACGATCGCAGCCCAGGCGATCAGAGCACCGACCGCCTCGCGGGCCCCGTGCTCGTTCCAGACGTGGATCGCCCAGCCGATCCAGGCGACGAGGAGAAGCACGCCGACGATGGTCCCGGCGACCAACCAGGGGTTCCGGGCCCAGCTCCGTAGCCGATCCGCGACTCCCACCAGCGGGACGGTACCGATAGGGTCGGTCCACTGGCCCGGGAGCTACTCACTCTCGGTGAGTGGAATAACCCGGTGCTGATCTGCGGTCTTGAGCGGTGGCCGGGCGGCCCGCCGACCAGCACGCTTTCGGCGTGCTCGGGATTGATGACGCGTTCCCGGAGAAACCTTGCGCCCCCCGAGATGCCCTTTCCGCACCTTGCAGGGAGTTCACTTCGCAGGCATGGAACGTGCCTGGCCGGGGAACCCCCCTGGCTATACTCTGGCTTCGCCGTCCCCGACAGAACCGGAGGTCAGATCAAAGGATCGGCAGCCAGGAGCCGATACGGATTGGACCCCCGGGGAATCTGCGTCCCCTGACCCCTGACCCATACGACTCGAAGTCTTACTGAGAACCAATCGATCCACCGCAACGTAAGACCAACCGGACTGATTGATAGACCAGAGAGCAGCTGACTGAATGTTCGAGAGATTCACTGAGAGAGCTCGCCAGGTAGTCGTCCTCGCCCAGGAGGAGGCGCGGACTCTCAAGCACAACTACATCGGCACCGAGCACATCCTGCTCGGCCTCCTCCGCGAGGAGGAGGGGCTGGCCGCCCGCGTCCTCGAGTCGCTCGACATCACCGTCGAGCGCGTGCGCTCCCAGGTCGTCCGCATCGTCGGCTCCGGCGAGGAGGTCACCGCCGGCCAGATCCCGTTCACGCCGCGCGCCAAGAAGGTCCTCGAGCTCGCCCTCCGTGAGGCGCTGAGCCTGGGCCACAACTACATCGGCACCGAGCACATCCTGCTCGGCCTCGTCCGCGAGAACGAGGGCGTGGCTGCGCGCATCCTGCTCGACTTCGACGCCGACTCCGAGAAGATCCGCAACGAGGTGATCCGGATGCTCTCCGGCCCGGGCGGCCGCCGCCAGGGCGGCGGAGCCGCCGGGGGCGAGGGCAAGAAGTCCTCGAAGCTCCTCGACCAGTTCGGCCGCAACCTGACCAAGCTCGCCGCCGAGGGCAAGCTCGACCCGGTCATCGGCCGCGAGATCGAGATCGAGCGGATCATGCAGATCCTCTCGCGCCGCACCAAGAACAACCCCGTTCTCCTCGGCGAGCCTGGGGTCGGCAAGACCGCCGTGGTCGAGGGCCTGGCGGCCCGGATCACCAACGGCGAGGTCCCCGAGCTGCTCAAGAACAAGCAGATCTATACGCTCGACCTGGCCGCCCTGGTCGCGGGCTCCAAGTACCGCGGCGAGTTCGAGGAGCGCCTCAAGAAGGTGATGAAGGAGATCACCCAGCGCGGCGACATCATCCTCTTCATCGACGAGCTTCATAACCTCGTCGGCGCCGGTGCCGCCGAGGGCGCGATCGACGCCGCCTCCATCCTGAAGCCGGCTCTCGCGCGCGGCGAGCTGCAGACGATCGGCGCGACCACGCTCGACGAGTACCGCAAGTATCTCGAGCGCGACTCCGCCCTCGAGCGCCGCTTCCAGCAGATCAAGGTCGAGCAGCCCTCCACGGAGGAGACGGTGAAGATCCTCGAGGGCCTGCGCGAGCGCTACGAGCAGCACCACCGCGTGAAGATCACCGACGAGGCCCTCGAGGCCGCGGCAGAGCTCGCCGACCGCTACATCTCCGACCGCTTCCTCCCCGACAAGGCCATCGACCTCGTCGACGAGGCGGCCTCGCGGATGCGCATCAAGTCGATGACGCAGCCGCCGGTCTACCGCGATCTCGAGGAGGAGATCGAGACCACGCGGCGCGAAAAGGAGGCCTCGATCGACGCGCAGGAGTTCGAGAAGGCCGCGAACCTCCGCGACCAGGAGCGCCGCCTCACCAACAAGAAGAAGGAGCTCGAGCACGAGTGGTCCTCGGGCGAGGGCGGTGAGCGCCCGGAGGTCGGCGAGGAGGAGATCGCCGACATCGTCGCGATGTGGACCGGCATCCCGGTCTTCAAGCTGACCGAGGCCGAGTCGAAGAAGCTCGTCCGCATGGAGGACGAGTTGCACAAGCGCGTCATCGGCCAGGACATGGCGATCACCGCCGTCTCCAAGGCGATCCGCCGCTCACGTGCCGGGATCAAGGACCCGAAGCGCCCGGCCGGCAGCTTCATCTTCCTCGGCCCCTCGGGTGTCGGGAAGACCGAGCTCGCCCGCACGCTCGCCGAGTTCCTTTTCGGCGACGAGGACGCGATGGTCCGCATCGACATGTCCGAGTACATGGAGAAGCACGCCGTCTCCCGTCTCGTCGGCTCGCCCCCGGGCTACATCGGCTACGACGAGGGCGGTCAGCTCACGGAGGCCGTGCGCCGCAAGCCGTACTCGGTGCTCCTGCTCGACGAGATCGAGAAGGCCCACCCCGACGTCTTCAACATCCTCCTGCAGATCCTCGAGGACGGACGCCTCACCGACGCCCAGGGGCGGACCGTCGACTTCCGCAACTCGATCGTGATCATGACCTCGAACATCGGGGCGCAGGACATCGCCCGCAACACGCCGCTCGGCTTCGCGGTCTCCGACGAGACCGGCGTCACCTACGAGGACATGAAGTCGCGGATCATGGGCGAGCTGAAGAAGGTCTTCCGGCCCGAGTTCCTGAACCGGATCGACGAGGTCATCGTCTTCCACAAGCTGGCGAAGGACGAGATCCTCGAGATCGTGGACCTGATGGTCGACCGGGTACGGACCCAGGTGGCGGAGCACGAGCTGCAACTCGATCTCTCCAAGGAGGCCAAGGAGCTGCTGGTGGACAAGGGCTGGGATCCGGCGATGGGCGCACGTCCGCTGCGCCGGGCGATCCAGCGCTACGTCGAGGATCCCCTCGCCGACGAGGTCCTGAAGGCGGGCCAGATGACCCCCGGCTCGACCGTCCAGGTCGAGCGCGACGCCAAGGGCGATGAGGAGGACCATCCTCTGAAGCTCACGATCGTCAAGCCGCGCAAGCGGCCGGCGAAGAAGAAGGCCGAGCCGGAGAAGGTCGGCGTCGGCGCCAAGAAGGATGACGGCGACGACGAGCCCGACACTGGCAACGGCGGCGAGCCCGAGGCATCGGGCGACGGCGACGAGTCCTGAGCTAGGCCGCGCTCAGGCCGAAGCGTCGACCGCGGCCCGCAGCGCACCCAGGTCGTCTCCCCCGAGCACGATGCGGTTCTGCGTCGCGATGTAGACCAGGTCCAGGTTGACGCCGGCCTGAGAGACCTTGCGGGTCAGGTCGGCCAGGACTCCCGGCCGATCCTCGACACCGACGACCACTACCTCCCGCTCGCGCGTGACCGCGACGTGCGAGATGGCCAGCGCGTGCCTCACCGCCTCCGCGTGCGGGACGAGGATGTGAAGCTCGGCCCGCTCTCCCGGGCCCACACAGGTGGCGGCGGCGAGGTTGACGCCGGCGTCGCTGATCGCGGCCGCGACTTCCGCCAACGCCCCGGGTGAGTTCTCGATGTCGATGACCAGGTCGACCGCCATCAGCGCCGTGGTGAGCCTACTCCTTGCTGCGAATCGCCTGCAGTTGTGGCCATGTCTCAGTAGTCCTCCGTTTGCAGGGATTTCCTGATCCGCCCCTCGAGGGGCAGCGTAGAGACCGGCCATAACCGAGGGCCGGATCGGCGGCGGCTCGCGGTTGATGGATGAACCGCCGCAAGGAGGATGCAATGAGGAAGCTCGCACTGTTCGCCGCGCTCACCGCGCTGGCGATCGCGGTGCCGCTGAGCTTCGGTTCCTCGCACAGAGAGGCACCCCTCACCTCGATCGATCCGACGGGAGACGACACGGACACCTACGCCTTCACGGCGCAGGACGCGCCCGGCTCTCTGACGATCGTTGGGAACTGGGTGCCGTTCGAGGATCCGGCCGGCGGACCGAACTTCTACAAGTTCGATGACAACGCCCACTACTACCTGAACATCGACAACACCGGCGACGGCGTTGCCGACGTCCGCTACCTGTTCGACTTCCGGACGAAGGTCAGGAACAAGAACTCGTTCCTGTACACGAACGGACAGCCGGTCGACTCGGTCAACAGCCCGAACCGGAACGTCATCCAGACCTACTCGGTGACCCGGATCACCAAGGGTCACTCGAAGGTCATCGCCAAGAAGGTCCCGACGCCCCCGAGCAACGTGGGGCCGAAGACAATTCCGGACTACCAGGCCGCACAGGCGGGAGCGATCAAGGGCCTGCCCGGTGGCGGCAAGGTGTTCGCCGGCCAGCGCGAGGACCCGTTCTACGCGGCTCTGGGCCGGATCTTCGACACGGTCAACCTGACCGGGGCCGGCCTGGGCAATCAGGGCGGCGGGGTCGACGATCTCGCCGGCTACGCGGTCCAGTCGATCGTGCTCCAGGTTCCGGAGTCCGATGTGACCCGCGACGGCAAGTCGGTCGCCAGTGACACCGCCTCGAATGCGGTGGTCGGTGTCTGGGCGTCGACCGAGCGGCAGTCGATCTCGGTGAAGGGCCATGGGCATGGCTCCTACCGTCAGATCTCGCGGCTCGGCAACCCGCTGGTCAACGAGGTGATCATCCCGCTGGGTCAGAAGGACCGGTTCAACCGGACCCAGCCCAAGGACGACGCGTCCAACTACGGCAAGTACGTGCTGACGCCGGAGCTGGCCGCGGTGCTCAACAAGCTCTTCCCGGGGCTGGTCAACGCTCCCGAGAAGAACCGCACGGACATCGTCCAGGCAGTGCTCCAGGGAGTGCCGGGCCTGAACGCCTTCCCGGGCAGCGCCGGGAAGAACGCGACGGACACGCTCAAGATCAACCTGGGGACCCCCCCGACCGCGTCACCGAAGCGCCTCGGCGTGCTCGCCGGTGACAACGCCGGGTACCCGAACGGGCGGCGTCTCACCGACGACGTGGTCGACATCGACCTCCAGGTCGTCGCCGGCGCCCTCCAGGGCAACATGGTCCCGCTGGGGGACGGCGTCAATCAGAACGACGTCCAGTTCCTGAGCGAGTTCCCGTACGTCGCTCCGCCCAAGCCGGGAGCGAACCCGAATGCCGGCTTTGGCTCGCAGCTCAAGGCCATCGATAACGGCAGCGGGAGCTCGACGCCCCCGTCGTTCTCCGCCACCGGCGGTAGCGGCGGCGGTGGTGGCGGTGGCGGCGGGCCCGACGCGTTCGTCTGGGTCCTGATCGGGGCGGGCGTGATCGCCCTGGCCGGACTCGGCTACCGCGCCAGCCGTGGCGGCAAGTCGAAGGAGGTCGCCACGACCTGAGCCGAACGCTCCGGGAGGGGGTCGCCTCGCGGCGGCCCCCTCCGGGGCGGGACGCCGGTTCGGCGAAGGAGACGCATGGCCCTCGATCGCAACGGCCTGACGATGAAGCTGGCGGCGGCGGTGCTCGCGTTCGCCGCGGTCTTCCTCGCGGTCCGCTTGCTCGACGGTTCGCCGGCGAGCCTTCAGCGGGTCTCCGAGGAGCCGGCGGTGCGCGAAGGCGAGCTACCGGGCGCGACCACCTCGCAGCAAATCGAGGGACTCCAGGCGGAGGTCCGTCAATCGCCCTCGGACCCCGATGCCTATTCGCAGCTCGGCCTCGCCTATCTCCAACAGGTTCGCGAGACCGGGGATCCGAGCTTTTACCCGAGGGCACAGGGCGTCTTCGAGCAGGCGCTGAGCTTGAATCCCAACGACTTCACCGCGACCAGCGGCCTCGGCACCCTGGCTCTGGCGCGACACGACTTCCGCGGAGCGCTTGCGCTCGGCGAGCGAGCCCGGCGGATCAGCCCCGACGTCGCCCGGAACGACGGTGTCATCGCCGACGCGCAGATCGAGCTTGGCCGATACGACGAGGCGGGCCGGACTCTGCAGCACTACGTCGACGTCAAGCCTGAGCTCTCCTCGTACGCGCGGGTGTCGTACTTCCGCGAGCTGCACGGCGATCTGGCAGGGGCCCTCGCGGCGATGCGCCTCGCCGTCTCGGCGGGAGGCGGCACCCCCGAGAACGTCGGCTATGTCCAGGCGCTGGTGGGCAAGCTTCAGTTCGACCGCGGCGACTACGCCGCCGCCGAGACGGCGTATCGGGCCGCCCTGGGAACCGATCCCGGCTTCCCCGCCGCGGTCGCGGGACTGGCCCGCGTGGAGGCAGCCGGAGGTGGCTTCGGCCCGGCGATCGAACGGCTTCGCGCGCTGATCCAGCGGCTGCCCCTGCCGGAGTACGTGATCGCACTCGGCGACGTCGAGCGGGCCGCCGGCATGAGGACGGCCGCCGTCCGCGACTACACGCTGGTGGAGGCGGAGAGCCGTCTGCTGCAGGCCAACGGAGTGAACACGGATGCCGAGCTCGCGCTCTTCGAGGCCGATCACGGCGATCCGGCACAGGCCGTCGAGCTCGGAGCGCGCGCCTGGGCCGCGGCCCCGAGCGTGCGGTCGGCGGACGCCTATTCCTGGGCCCTGAGCCGGGCGGGCAGGGATCAGGAGGCGCTCGCCATGTCGTCCCGGGCGATGCACCTCGGCTCCCGCGACCCTTCCTTCCTCTACCACGCGGGGATGGTCGCCCTGCGCGCCGACCGCCCTGAGAGGGCGAGGGCCTACCTCTCCCGGCTGGTGGCACAGAGCCCCCGCTTCAACCCCCTCTATGGCCCGCGGGCCGAACGCGCCCTGCGAGGACTGCGATGAGGCGCCGGCGCCTGCTGCGACCGCTCGCCGCGGCGGCTTTTCTGCTGGCCGGACTCCTCGCCATCCCGGAGGGAGCCTCGGCCCATCCACTCGGCAACTTCACGATCAACCATCTGAGCCAGGTGCGCATCTCCGAGCGCTCCGTCGAGGTGCACTACATCCTCGATCAGGCGGAGATCCCGACCTTCCAGGAGATCCAGCGCTTCGATCGCGACGGCGACGGGAAGATCTCCGGGCCGGAGCAGGGCCCCGTGCTCCGGCAAAAGCTCGCCGAGATCGCACCGGGGCTGCGGTTGAGCGCCGACGGCCGCCCGCTGGCACTCGGTCCCCCGCGCTCGTCGAGCCTGGCCTATCCGCCCGGACAGGGAGGTCTGTCGCTCACGCGCGTCGAGGCCGACTTCGCGGTCGCGCTCCCGGCCGGTGCTCGGAACGTCGACTTCCGCGACGACACCTACGTGGGTAGGGTCGGCTGGAAGGCGATCCAGGTCCTGCCCGGACAGGGCACGGACGTCCGCTCGAGCGTGCCGGCCGAGGACCCGACCAATGGTCTGCGCGCCTATCCCGTCAATCTGCTCCAGAGCCCACCCAATCAGCGGCAGGCGAGTTTCTCGGTGGCAGAGGGATCCGGCCGGGTGAGCGCCCCCGACGGCGAGAAGTCCGGGCCGGTGACGACGGATCGGGCCCAGGACGGCTTCGCCGGGGCCCTGACGAGCGGCAACGACCACGGTGTCCTGATCCTGCTCCTCCTAGGCTCGGCCTTCGTCTGGGGAGCACTGCACGCGCTCTCGCCCGGGCATGGCAAGACGATGGTCGCCGGCTACCTGGCCGGAAGCCGTGGCAGGCCCAAGGACGCCGCCCTCCTCGGACTGACGGTGACGATCACGCATACATCGGCGGTCTTCGCGCTCGGGTTCATCACTCTCGCCGCCTCGGCATACGTCCTGCCCGAGGACCTGTATCCGTGGCTCGGAGTCATCTCCGGCGCGATGGTGATCGCGATCGGCCTCTGGGCGATCTGGTCCCGCCTGCGCCGCTGGCGAGCGCTGAGGACCGAGCATGACGACGGTCATGTCCACGTGCACTCACATCACGGGCACGACCACGCCCAGCATGGACACGACCACGCTCAGCATGCACACGACCACACCCACGGCCATGAGCCGGGAGCGCCGATCACGACGCGATCGCTGATCGCGCTCGGGGTCTCCGGCGGCATCGTCCCCTGCCCGTCGGCCCTGGTGGTCCTGGTGGCGGCGATCTCGCAGCACCGTCTCGGCCTCGGCTTCGCCCTGATCCTGGCGTTCAGCGTCGGACTCGCCGCGACGTTGACCGCCGTCGGGCTGGCCGTGCTCCACGGCGGGAGGCTGATCAAGCGGCTGCGGCCCGAGCGCCGGCTCTTCGGTGGCCGGATCGCGGGCGCCCTGCCCGCCCTCTCCGCCACCCTGATCGTCCTCGCCGGGACCCTGATCACCCTCCGAGCGATCCCGCAACTCGCCTGAGATGACCGCGGCCTACCAAGAATTCGTGGTCTTCGGCTCTGGACTGATCCGGCCACCGGTAGCGCTCGCAGTCGGAGGTAACCGAACTCGTCCCGGTTTGACCTTCCACTCCACAGGCCCAACTCTGAAATTCGGAAGTGCGGAAGCGATTCTGCAGACGCTGCGACAGCGGGGCCTGAGGATCTCGATGGCGCGCCGCGTGATCGTCAGCTTCCTGTTCGAGGCGCCCGCCCCGGTCTCGGCCCAGCAGATCGCGTCCGGTGTGGATCCGGCCCCCCTCGATCTCGCTTCCGTCTACCGCAACCTCGAGACGCTCGAGGAGCACGGCGTGGTGCGGCACTTCCACGCCGGTCACGGCGCGGGGCGCTACGTCCTGGTCGGTGGCGGAGAGCGCGAGTACCTGGCGTGCGATCGCTGCGGCAGCATCGCGGAGGTCGATTGCTCGGAGCTCGATGCACTCCGCGAGGACGTCCACGCCCGCTTCGGCTTCGAGGTCGGCTTCACACACTTCCCGATGGTGGGCCTCTGCCCGCGTTGCGCAGCGCGGCAGGGAGGGTCGGGATCGTGAGCTTCGACTTCCTCTTCCAACCGGTCGAGCAGCTCGATGTCTGGCTCGAGGGTCTCTTCGCGGGGGCACCGCTCCTCGTCGCCCTGCTGATTGCGCTGGTCCTGGGTCTGCGCCACGCTTCCGATCCGGATCACCTCGTGGCGGTCACCTCGCTTGTGGCCGCTGACGGTGGCGACGTTCGGGGCGCGGCGCGGCTCGGGGCCTGGTGGGGAGCGGGGCACGCGACCGCCCTGCTGGTGCTGGGCATCCCGCTGATCCTGCTCAAGTCATCGGTGCCGCCCTGGATCGAGCGGAGTGCCGAGACAGCGGTCGGCGTCGTCATCCTGATCCTGGCCCTGAGGATCGTCGTCAAGTGGGTCCGCGGCGACTTCCGGGCCGGGAGACATCCGCACGAGAGCGCGGAAGCCTCAGCCGCGCACCGCCACCTCCACCACGGCGACGAGCCGGCCCATCGGCACCGCAGCGTCCGGACACCGCGGCAGGCGCTCGGAATCGGCCTGCTCCATGGCTTGGCCGGAACGGGGGCCGTAGCGCTCCTGCTCATCGCGGCCCTTCCCGGGAAGATCGAGGCAGCCGCCGCGCTCGCCGTGTTCGCGCCGATGTCGGCGGTGTCGATGACGCTCTGCACCACCGCCTTCGCGTGGCTGCTGACCCGGCCCCTGGTCGACCCCCTCTACCGGACGGTGCTGATACCCAGCTTCGGGATCTTCGGACTGCTCTTCGGGTCCTGGTACGTGGGTCTCGGCTAGCGGTCAGCGTCCCCGCCCGAGGCGATCACGGCGTCGGCCGCCTCGACCGCGGCGTTGAGCTGTTCCTCGACGAGGTCGAGGCCCGAGTCCCAGAAGCCCGGGTCGCCGAGATCGACGCCGACGATCTGGGCGAGCTCCTCCGGCGAGCGGGAGCCGCCCGCGGCCAGCATCTCGAGGTACGCCGGGACGATCTCCTCTCCCCGCTCGGTGTAGAGCCGGTAGACCGAGAGCGCGAGGAGCTGGCCGAAGGCGTAGGCGTAGACATAGCCGGGTGTGGCGATGAAGTGGGGGACATAGGACCACCAGGACCGGTAGCCGTCGGTGATCTGCACGGAGTCGCCGAGCAGCTCGCTCTGCGTCTCCGCCCAGAGCTCGCCGAAGCGCTCGACCGGGAGCTCGCCGTCCGTCCGGCGAGCGGTGTGCACGCGATCCTCGAACTGGTTCATCGCGACCTGCCGGAACACGGTCGCGATCTGGCCCTCGATCGCCTCCGCCAGGAGGCCGAGGCGCGACTCAGGCGCGTCCGCCCGGTCCAGCAGCCTCCCGAAGACGATCTCCTCCGCGAACACCGAGGCCGTCTCGGCGACGGTCAGCGGCGTGTTCTGGTGGAACACGCCCTGTTCGCGGGCGAGCGTCTGGTGGAGGCCGTGGCCGAGCTCGTGGGCGAGGGTCATCACATCGCGGCGCCGGCCCGTGTAGTTGAGGAGCACGTAGGGATGGACCGACGGCACGGTCGAGGCGCTGAACGCCCCGCCCCTCTTCACCGGCGTGGGCGGGGCATCGATCCAGCGGCCGGCGAAGAAGCGCTCGACGACGCCCGCCGCGCGGTCGGAGAAGGACGCAAACGAATCCAGGACAAGCTCGCGGCCCGCCTCCCACGGGACCTCCTCTTCGTCGCTGGTGACCGCCGCCATGCGGTCGTAGTCCGCCAGTCGGTCGAGGCCGAGCAACCTCGCCTTGGTCTCGTACCAACGCCGGGCAAGCCCATAGCGGCCCCTGACGGCCTCGATCAACGCCTGCACCGACTCGTCGGAGGCCTCGTTGGCGAGGTTCCGTGAGGCGAGCCAGTTCGGATAGGCGCGCAGACGATCCTTGATCGACTTGTCCTGCAGCAGGGTGTTGAAGAGGTAGGTGCGAGTCCGGATCCCCGGCTCGAGCGCGGCGGTGACCGCGTCGGCGGTGGCGCGGCGCGCATCGCGGTCGGGGTCGACCAGCCGAGACAGCGCGACGTCGAGGGAGACTGGGTCCTCCGCGCCCGGCAACTCCACACGGATCGCCGAGGTGAGCTCGTCGAAGAGGCGTGTCCACGCCGAGCGGCCGGTGACGGAAAGCTCGGTGGCGATCGTCTCCTCAGGCTTGGAGAGCAGATGCGGCCGATACCGACGCTCGGTCCGCAGGTAGTGGCGTGCGAAATCCAGGCCGTCCGTCGCCAGCCGCTCCTCCGCACGCTCGTCTGGGACCTCGACCCACTCGAGCTCGAAGAAGAGCAGCCTGGTCTGGATCGCCGTGCCCCGCTCGCCGACCATCTGCACCAGGGCGCCGTTGGCCGGGTCCTCCGTGTCAGCCGCGAACCGCAGCTGCGCATAGCTGCCGGCCCGACCCGCGAGCTCCGAGATCTCGGCCAGGCGCTTCATCGCCTCGACGAGCCCGGGTCCGTCCAGCTCGTCCACCCGCTCCTCATAGGCCCGGGCGAACTCCTCCGCAAGTCCGTCGGCCCGGTCGAGCAGCGCGCCGACCGCGGCCTCATCGCTGTCGGCCTCGCCGACGTCGTCGCCCTGCAGCAGGTCGGCGAGGTTCCAAGTGACCTCGTCGAGTGCGGCGGCGGCGTTGGGCGTCACGCCCTCAACGCTACCGTTCGCCACATGCCACCTCCCGGAAGAGCGGCCATTGGCAGCTGGAGCGGCGGCCGCTATCTGCGCTTCGGCGAGCCGGTCGAGGCCGAGCGCCTCGAGGCCCTGCTCCGCCCCGGGAACGGGATCGACACCGTGATGACGGCGGACGTCTACGGCGAGGGTGAGGCCGATTCGCTCGTGGGCCGCGCTCTCGACGGGGTCGATCGCGACTCGTTCAACCTGGTGGGTGCCGTCGGTCACGACTTCTACACGGGGGAGCGGCAGGGACCACGCGGCTTCCCGCGCTTCACCGATCCCTCACTGCGGGGGGCCGAGGGCTTTGCGGACTATCTGCGTATGGCCGCCGAGCGCAGCCTCGGGCGCCTCGGGCAGGACCGGTTCGACCTCCTGCTTCTCCACAACCCCGACCGCACCGGCTATGAGAGCGAGAGCGTCTGGGATGGGCTGGCGGGGCTTCGCGGTGAGGGCATCGCCGACGCGATCGGCGTCGCCCCGGGGCCGGCGAACGGCTTCACCCTCGACCTGGTTCGCTGCCTCGAGCGCTTCGGGGACCGCATCGACTGGGCGATGGTCATCCTCAACCCGTTCGAGCCCTGGCCCGCGGAGCTCTCCCTGCCCGCCGCGCAGCGGCAGGGCGTGAGGGTGATCACGCGAGTGGTCGACTACGGCGGGCTGTTCTGGGACGACGTCACTCCCGAGACCGAGCTGCCCGCAGGTGACCACCGTTCCTTCAGGCCGGAGGGCTGGGTGGAGGAGGGCCGGGCCAAGCTCGAGCGGCTGAGGCCGATAGCGGTACGCGCGGGGCTGACGCCGATGCAATTGGCCTGCCAGTGGAACCTCGCGCATCCGGCGGTCGAGTGCGTGGTCCCGACCCTGATCCAGGAGACGGGGGAGGCGGCCCGGCCGATCGAGGACAAGCGAACCGAGCTGGCGGGGCTGCCGGCGGAGCGGCTGATCGGCGAGCCGGATGTCGAGGAGATCCGGGCGATCGGCGACAACTCGGGCTGCATGGCCCTCAAGGGCGCGACGCCCGACCACACGGGCGAGGAGCGTCCCGATCGCTGGCCGGTCAGCGCCGAGCTCGCGGAGGTCGCCGATCGGTGGCAGATCGATCCGGAACAGGATCTTCGCAAGGCCGCCGCGGCTGCCCGCTAACCTCGGATCGGGCTGACAGCCGTGCTTGCAGCGATCAGGAGAGTGCTACTGGGAACGGGTTCCACCGCGTTCACGTTCGTCGGCGCGCTGCTGATCGGGTTCGGGGTGCCGCTCTTCTGGATCTTCGTGGCCTCCCGGTTCTATGGGAAGACGGGCGCGGTGAACGGACCGGTTGCCGCCTTCATCGGCACCGGGATCCTCGTCTCCTACTACGGGCTGCTGGTCATCGCCTCCTGGGTCAGGGCGCGCATGCTCAAGCGCCAGACCGGCCGGCCGCAGCGGCTCACCGGCCGCGATCCCTGGAATCGGAGCATGCGGGACACCCCGTACAAGCCCGGCGAGCAGCAGAGCGACCCGGTCGAGAGGCTCTTCGTCGCCACCGCGATCGTCTCGCTGATCGCCTTCCTGGTCTGGTTCGCCTTCTTCGCGGGCGCGCCGTTCCCCAACAGCCCTGGCTAGCTTCGATCTCGTCCCGCAGTCGGTCGACCTGCCCCGCGGGGCGTTGCGCATCCTGCAACCGGGGGATGCTGCCGAGCTTCCCGACGACGGTGAGGTCGAGTGGGCGCCGCTGGTGCCGTACTGGGAGGTCCTCTGGCGCAGCGGCGTGGCGCTGGCGCGCGAGCTCGAGGGCATGGATATCGGAGGACGGCGGATGGTCGAGCTCGGGTGCGGCCTCGGGGTGCCCAGCCTCGCCGCGGCGCGTGCTGGCGCCCGGGTGCTGGCCAGCGACATGGATCCCGATGCGATCGAGCTGCTCGGCCGCAACGCCCGGGACAACGAGGTGGAGGTCGAGACCATGGTGGCCAGCTGGTCGAACCCGGATGCGCTCATCGAGCGCGGGCCGTTCGACCTGGCGGTCGGAGCCGATGTCCTCTACGAACGCCAAAGCGTCGCATCCCTGCTCTCGCTGCTGCCGCGGCTCGCGCCGGAAGCGCTGATCGTGGACCCCGGCAGGCCGGCCTCGCATCCGTTCGTCGAGCAGGCCGATCGTCGCTGGGGAGTCGAAGCGGAGCGGCGCGGCGTCGTCAGCCTCTATCGGATGCGGTTCGGCGCCGAATAGTTCGTCGGATCCGCTCCTTACTGTCCCCGGATGGCCTCGAAGGCAGCGCCCTATCGATGCTCGGAGTGCGGGCACGCAGCCCTCACCTGGACCGGGCAGTGCCCCGGCTGCGGCGCCTGGAACTCGCTCGAGCAGGCGAGTGCCCCCGCCCGCGGGCGGCGCCGTGGTGGCGGCGCGACGGGCGCGGCTCCGAAGCCGGTCCCACTTCGCGAGGTGACGGCGGAGCGCAGCGAGCGGCTCGCCACCGGCATTGCCGAGCTCGATCGGGTTCTCGGCGGGGGCCTCGTCCCAGGCAGCCTCGTTCTCCTCGGCGGTGCCCCCGGAATCGGCAAGAGCACGCTGGCCGGGATGGCCCTCGCCAACGTCGCGGCGGCGGGCCAGAAGGTCATCTACTTCTCGGGGGAGGAATCCGCGGCGCAGGTTCGCCGCCGTGCGGAGCGCCTGGGAGAGGCGGCGCTGTCGGTACCGATGCTCGCCGAGCCTTCACTCGAGAGCGTCCTGGCGGCGCTCGAGGCGGAGCGCCCCGCCACCTGCGTGATCGATTCGGTGCAGACCCTCGCCATCCCCGACACCGCGCCGGGCAGCGTCGGCGCGGTGCGCGAGGCGACCTCGGCGCTGCTCGAGACTGCCAAGCGGCTCGACGTCACCCTGATCCTGATCGGGCACGTGACCAAGGAGGGCTCGCTGGCCGGACCTCGTGCCCTCGAGCACCTCGTCGATTGCGTCCTGCACTTCGAGGGTGAGCGCGAGCGGACGTTCCGGACGCTCCGGGCTCTGAAGAACCGCTTCGGCGCGACCAGCGAGGTCGGCGTCTTCGAGATGCGGCAGGGCGGCCTGGTGGAGGTCGTGGACCCATCGGCCCGCTTCGTCGGAGAGGCGCGGCCGGCACCAGGGTCCGTCGTCCTCTGTTCGATGGAGGGGACACGGCCGCTGCTCGTCGAGGTCCAGGCCCTGGTGGCGCCGACCGAAGTCGTCCCGCCTCGCCGCACCTCCACGGGCGTCGATCGGAACCGCCT
>DASTAI010000270.1:0-3527 GCA_035712865.1 Solirubrobacterales bacterium | reverse complement strand
CCTGAAGGTCTAACCCCAAATTGTGCCTCACCAGAGACCCTGCACCACGCGAAGCGTTTATTTCTTGGCGGGGAGAGAGGAGGCGTACTCGGCGCCCGCCTCGATCCACTCGCTGAGGCCGGTGTCGTCCGCGGTGCGATCGGGCGCGACGAGCACCCAGCCCTTCGGCTGCCGGCGGCTGCCCATTTCGAAGGGACGCACACCCTCTTCGGCGAGCGCCTTCCGCGCGTCCTCTTCGCTCAGCCGGACCAGCAGGTCATCGCCGCGGACGCCAACCGCCATGTTCCCGCCCACCAGGAACGCGATGCCGCCGAACATCTTCTTCTCGGCCATGTCGGCCCGAGCCGAGAGGTGATCCCTGACGCGCTGTGCGAGCTCTTCGTTGTAGGCCACCGGAGTGAGCGTAGGCGACGGATAAACTCGATTCATGGCCGAATCCGCCTCTCTCTACCGCCGTCACCGCCCCCAGAGCTTCGGGGAGGTGGTCGGTCAGGAGCACATCGTTCGCACGCTCTCGAACGCGGTCGAGAAGGGCCGCGTCCATCACGCCTACCTGTTCGTCGGCTCGCGGGGCACCGGCAAGACCTCGATGGCGAAGATCCTCGCCCGGTCGCTCAACTGCGTCCAGGGGCCGACGCTGACGCCGTGCGGTGAGTGCGAGCCCTGCCGGACGATCGCGGCGGGCACGTCCCTCGATGTGATCGAAATGGACGCCGCCTCCAACCGCTCCGTGGACGACATCCGCGAGCTCCGCGACCGAGTGGGCTTCGCCCCCGCGGCGGGCCGCTGGAAGGTCTACATCCTGGACGAGGCGCACATGCTCACCAAGGAGGCCTGGAACGCCTTCCTCAAGACCCTCGAGGAGCCGCCGCCAAACACCGCCTTCGTGCTCGCCACCACCGAGCCGCAGAAGGTGATGGCGACGATCGTAGATCGCTGCCAGCGCTTCGACTTCCAGAGGCCCTCGCTCGAGCAGATCTCGGAGGTCATCCGCCGGGTTTCGACAGCCGAGCAGATCCAGATCGATGACGGCGCAGTGGCCCTGATCTCGCGGTCCGCATCCGGCAGCTTCCGCGACGCCCTCGGCACTCTCGACCAGCTGGTCGCCTTCGGCGGCGAGGCCGTCACCACCGACGAGGTGGTGGAGCTGCTCGGGGTTGCCGACGCCGAGCTGCTCTTCGCCACCACCGATGCCCTGGCGAACGAGGACGCCAAGGCCGCACTCGAGTCGGTCGAGCGGCTTGCCCGCTCCGGTCGCGACCCGGGCCAGTTCGCCCGCGACCTGATCGCCCATCTGCGCCAGCTCCTGGTCACCCGCGCGACCGGAGAGGTGCCCGACTCGTTCACGGTCACCGTCGCCCAGCCCGACCGCCTCGCGGCGCAGGCCGAGGGAATCGACGACGCAAAGCTCGTCGGCGCGATCGATGCCCTCAGCGGCGCCGTCGCCGGGATGCGGGAGGGCGACGACCCGCGGCTGACTCTCGAGGTGGCGCTGCTCAAGGTGACGACGCCGTCGCTCGATTCTTCTCGGGAGGCGTTGCTCCGCAGGATCGAGTCGCTTGAGGCCCAGCTGTCAGGAGGGGCAGCCGGGGCGGCCGGAGCAGCCAGGGAGCCGGCAAAGCCGGCCAAGGAATCCACTCCCGCAGAACAGGTTGATTCCGAACCCGAGTCGCAACAAGCGAGCGCCGACTTCGACCAGGTGGTCGAGCTGTGGCCGGCCGTGGTCGATCATCTTCGCGACTCGGGCTCGGCGATGCTCTCGACTCTCTTTGACGAGGCGAAGCCGATCGCGATCGACGAGGAGCGGTCGGTTCTTCGCATCGGCTTCCCCGCGTCCGCGACGTTCAACAAGAAAAAGGCCGAGTCGTCAGCCAGCGTCGAACGGATGGGCGAGGCGCTCACCGCCATCGTCGGGGTCCACCTGCGGCCCGTCTACGAGGTCACCGACGGTCAGAATGCGGAGGCCCCGCCGGAGAAACCGGAGGGGATGAGCGAGGAGGAGTTCGTGGACCTGGTCAAGGACAGTTTCGATGCGAGCGAGGTCGTTCCCGACAAGACCCGCGAGACCGGGACAGGCTGATGCCACAGGGACCGAACCTCAACCAGCTGCTCAAGCAGGCCCAGCAGATGCAGGCCGATATGGCCAAGGCTCAGGAGGAGCTCAAGAACGAGACCGTCGAGGCGAGTGCGGGCGGCGGCATGGTCAAGGTCACCATGACCGGCGACATGCAGCTCCGCGAGATCACTATCTCGCCCGACGCGATCGACCCCGAGGATCCGGAGCTACTCCAGGACATGATCACCGCCGCCGTCAACGAGGCGCTGCGCTCCGCGCAGGAGCTCGCCGCCGACCGCATGGGCGGCATCGCCGGGATGGGCGGCGGTCTTCCCGGACTCCCCGGGATGTAGAGCCACCCGGGCCCGTACGCTTGAGCGCATGTACGCGGGACCGATCAGCCGCCTGATCGCCGAGCTCTCCAAGCTTCCGGGCATCGGGCAGCGCACGGCGCAGCGGCTCGCCTTTCACATCCTCCGGGCGGACGACGCCGACGCGCTGGCCCTCGCCGAAGCGATCCGCGAGGTGAAGGAGAAGGTCGGGCTGTGCGAGGTCTGCTTCAACCTCGCCGAGGGCGAGCGCTGCCGGATCTGCGAGGACGCCCGCCGTGACCAGTCGCAGATCTGCGTCGTGGAGGAGCCGGCGGACGTGATCCCGATCGAGCGGACCGGCGAGTACCGCGGCGTCTACCACGTGCTCGGCGGCGCGCTCTCTCCGATCGACGGCATCGACCCAGAGGACCTGCGCATCGCCGAGCTCCTCGACCGCGTCAACGGCGAGGTCAAGGAGGTGGTCCTGGCCACCAACCCGACCACCACCGGCGAGGCGACCGCGCTCCACATCGCCGACGCGCTCCGGGACAGGGTGATGGTCACCCGTCTCGCCAGCGGCCTTCCGGTCGGCGCCGACCTCGAGCACGCCGACGAGGTCACCCTCGGCAAGGCCCTCGCGGGCCGCCAGTCGCTCGGCTAGACAGGCTGGACCAATCCGTCGGCCTGGCCCGCCCGTATCCAGGTGGAACTCACCCGCCACCTGAACTGAATAGGGGGAACACCGATGAGAGGGAACAGGGGGATGCTGGCCGTGGCAATCGTCGCCGGGCTGGCCCTAGCCATCGTCACCGCCGACGCGAGCGCCAGCGCTTCACCCGGAGCGACGGCCTCTGCCAAGAAGAAGTGCCGGAAGGCCCACACCAAGAAGAAGTGCAAGCGAAAGAGGAAGGCCGATGTGCCGAGGTCCCCGGTGATCCGCGCGACGCTGAGCTGGGGGAACGGCGCCGCAGACGTCGATGCCGATCTTTTCGTCTTCGACTCGAGCGGCAACGTCGCCGGCAACGGCTCGAACACGATTCCGCTCACCTCGCTCTCGGGGGATGTCTCCGGGCCGGCGGGTAGCGAGACCTTCACCGACAGCCTCTTCACACCGCAGGCGGCTCGGGATCTCAGCTTCGGCGTCTGTTACTACGGCCAGG
>DASTAI010000269.1:0-6434 GCA_035712865.1 Solirubrobacterales bacterium | reverse complement strand
TGCAGCGGGCGCCGCTCCCTCGCTTCTTCTTGCAGGCCTTAATGCGCTTGGCCTTCCCGCTCGCCGAATGGGCCGCGCCATCCGCCCCCAGCGCCGCCGGCGATGCGATCAGCAGGCCGGCGATTGCAAACGCGACCAGCGCAGCGATCCGAAACGAGTTACCCCCACCACCCCAGGAGAGCACCATCGACGGAACGGTATGAGCAGCGATCCCGCGACACATCGGTACTTGTCCACAACCGGGGCCGGGATTTCTACGTTCCTTGGCATCCTTGTGGCGGACGCGTGAGTGAGAACGGACGACATCGCGTTGTCGTAATCGGCGGCGGCTTCGGCGGCCTGCAAGCGGTCCACGAGCTGCGCCACGCCGACGTCGATGTGACCCTGATCGACCGCCGGAACTTCCACCTCTTCCAGCCGCTGAGCTATCAGGTCGCCACCGGCGCCCTGTCGGCGACCGAGGTCTGCTTCCCGCTGCGGTGGATCTTCCGGCGACGCCGCGACGTCAAGGTGCTGATGGCCGAGGCGACCGACTTCGACCTCGACGGGCGTGCGGTTCGCGTCCAACCGGCGGCCGGGGAGGAGCAGCCGTTCCTGGTCCCCTACGACACCCTGGTCGTTTCCGGGGGCTCGCACTACGCCTACTTCGGCCACGACGAATGGCAGGAGGTGGCCCGCGAGGTCAAGTCGCTCGAGAGCGCCCTCGCGGTGCGGGCGCAGATCCTGAGCGCCTTCGAGGCCGCCGAGCTCGAGAGCGACGCGGATCGCCGCCAGGCTTGGCTGACGTTCGTCGTCGTCGGCGGCGGCCCGACCGGCGTTGAGATGGCCGGCCAGATCGGGGAGCTAGCCCACGGCACGCTGCGGCGTGAGTTCCGCTCGATCGACCCGGGGGAGGCGAAGGTCCTGCTGGTCGAGACGGTCGACCGCGTGCTGACCAGCTTTCCCCCGTCGCTCTCCGCAAAGGCGCTGCGTTCGCTCGAGAACCTCGGCGTCACGCCGATGCTCGGTCACACCGTGGTCGAGATCGACGAGAACGGGGTGACGACGGAAGACGTAAGCAAGAATCGGCGGAAGACCCCGTCGCGCACGGTGATCTGGGCCGCGGGCGTGACCGCGTCGGCGGTCGCGCGCCAGCTGGGCGAGGCGACCGGGGCCGAGGTCGATCGCGCCGGCCGCGTCTCGGTCTCACCGGACCTGACCCTCCCGGGTCACCCCGAGGTGTTCGCGCTCGGCGACATGGTGAGGGTGCTGGACAACAGGGGCGAGGCGCAGCAGCTGCTCGGCGTCGCGCCCGTCGCCATGCAGCAGGGCCGCTACGCGGCCAAGGTCGTCAGGGCGCGCCAGCGCGGCCACGAGTACGAGCCCTTCCACTACCGCGACAAGGGCAACGTCGCGACCATCGGGCGCTCGCGCGCGGTGGCGGACATCAAGGGGCTCAGGGTGAGTGGCTTCCCTGCCTGGCTCCTCTGGCTGATGATCCACATCTGGTACCTGATCGGCGTCCAGAACCGGATCGTCGTCCTCGTCCGCTGGTCCGTCAGCTTCTTCACCCACGGCCGCGGCGGCCGGGTGATCGAGGAGTTCGACGAGGCCGACGAGCGCGCGACCATCTCCGTCGGGCGTCAGTAGCCGACCCGGTCCATAGGGTCCGGCCATGGCCGTGATCCTCGCCTTCGGCTCGGCCGCGGTCTTCGCGCTGGGGACGGTGCTCCAGCAGCGAGTGGTGATGCACGCCCCCGAGGCGAAGCAGGCGAGCGCCGGAATCCTCTTTCGTCTGATCCAGCATCCGGTCTGGCTCGGCGGGATCGCGGCGTACGGGATCGCCTTCGGCCTGCAGGCCGCCGCCCTCGGGGACGGGCGGCTGGTCGTCGTCCAGCCGATCCTGGCGACGACGATCGTCTTTGCACTGCCGCTCGGCGTCTGGCTCTCGGCGCAGCGAATCACGCGGCGTGACGTGGTCGCCGCGTTCGTGGTCACCGCCGGCCTCGCCCTCTTCCTGGTGTTGGCCGATCCCTCCGGCGGCAAGGAGGACGCGCCGATCGGCCAGTGGGTGCTGGCCGGGGCGGTTGTGATCGGCCTCGCCGCGGGCCTGCTGTTGGGCGGCCTGGCGCGGGTGGGAGCCTTGCGGGCGGCGCTCCTCGGCACGGCCTCCGGCTTGCTGTTCGGGCTGGTCTCGGCGCTGACCAAGGGCGCGGTCGAGGTCCTCCAGGACGATGGCGCGGAGGTGCTGGTCAATTGGCACCTCTACGCGCTGATCGTGATCGGCTTCGCGGGCATGACGATCACCCAGCTCTCGCTGCAGACCGGGATCCTGCCGCCGGCGGTCGCAACCAGCTCGATCTTCAACCCGGCGGCGAGCGTCGTCCTCGGGCTGACGCTGTTCGACGAGCAGGTCCACCACTCGACGGCGGGCCGCATCGGGGCTGTCCTGGCGCTGCTGGCGATGTTCGCCGGTATCGCCGCCCTGGCCTTCGGGAGGCGATCCGCGGCCACCGGCGGCTAACTTTCCCCTGTCGCAGGAGGAGAGCGTGTGATCTACCACAGCCCGGAACCCGAGATCGAGATCCCCGAGGTGACGCTGACCGAGCACGTCCTCGGCGGCGCGAATGCCCGCGGCGACCATCGGGCCTTCATCGACGGCGCGACGGGCGAGGCCATGACCTATGCCGAACTCGCGGCCAGGGTGGACGACGTAGCGGCGTGGCTGCAGTCGAAGGGCATCGCGAAGGGCGACGTGGTGGGGCTGACCGGGCCCAACTCGGCAGCGTGGGGGATCGTCTACCACGGGATCCTGCGCGCCGGCGCCGTCGTCACACCGATGAATCCGCTGCTCACGCAGGAGGAGATCCGCAAGCAGCAGACCAACGCCGGGGCGGAGCTGCTCATCGACGAGCCGGTGAACGCCGTCGCCGAGGCGCCCCAGGGCGGCACCGCGAAGCCGGTCGACGTGGGCCCCGAGGACGTCGCCGTCCTGCCGTATTCGAGCGGCACCACCGGCCTGATGAAGGGCGTGATGCTCACGCATCGCAACCTGGTGGCGAACATCGAGCAGGCCTGGAGCTCGATGCCGCTCGGTCCCGACGACACCCTCGTCGGCCTGCTGCCGTACTTCCACATCTACGGCCAGACCGTGGTGCTCAACCTCGGCCTCGCCAAGGGCTCGACGATCGTCAACATGGCGCGCTTCGACCTCGACCGGCTGCTCGAGATCTGCGAGACCTACGGCGTCACCTGGCTGCACGTCGCGCCTCCTGTGATCCTCGCACTGGCCACGGCGCCGCAGGTCGAGGGACGCGACCTCTCCAAGCTGAAGCTCGTGATCTCCGGCGCCGCGCCGCTCGACGCTGATCTCGCGGGCCGCGCCGAGGAGCGGATCGGCGCCCCCATCCGCCAGGGGTACGGGATGACCGAGCTCAGCCCCGTCAGCCACAAGAGCCGGCTGGCGCGGGTGGCGGAGACACCGCCCGGCAGCATCGGCGCGTTGATCCCCAACACCGAGGCCCGCCTCGTCGATCCCGAGACCGGGGAGGACGTGGCCGAGGGCGAAGAGGGCGAGGTCTGGATCCGCGGCCCCCAGGTGATGAAGGGCTACCTCAACAACCCGGAGGCAGATGCCGAGATTTTCGCTGGCGACGGCTGGCTCCGCACCGGCGACATCGGACGCGTCGACGAGAACGGCTTCTTCTACATCGTCGACCGGCTCAAGGAGCTGATCAAGTACAAGGGCTACCAGGTGGCGCCGGCGGAGCTCGAGGCCGTGCTCGTCTCCCACCCCAAGGTCAAGGACGCCGGCGTGATCGGCGTTCGCATGGAGGAGGGGGAGGAGATTCCGAAGGCGTGCGTCGTCTGCGACGGGGATCTCGACTCGGACGAGCTGATCGCCTACGTCTCCGAGCGCGTCGCGCCGTACAAGCGGGTGCGCGAGGTCGAGTTCGTCGACGAGGTGCCGAAGTCAGCCTCGGGCAAGATCCTTCGCCGCGTTCTGCGTGACCAGTACGGCGCCGCGAGAGCGGCGAGCTAGCCAATTCGGGATCTAGCCGCGAACTGAGGACGTGACCGACCTCCAGATCTTCCTCGCGGCCCTCTTCATCTCGGCCGCGCTGCTCAACTCGATCGCGAACTGGCTCAACGTCCCGTACCCGATCCCGCTGGTGATCGGGGGGCTCCTGATCGGGCTGATCCCCGGGATCCCCCACATCGAGCTGAACCCCGACCTGGTCCTGCTCGTCTTCCTGCCGCCGCTGCTCTATCAGGCCGCCTTCTTCTACGACCTGCGTGCGCTGCGCGCCGACGCTCGGGTCATCGCCCTCAACTCGATCGGGTTGACGCTGGTGACCGCCGCGGCCGTCGGGGTCGCTGCGCACGAGGTGATGGACCTGCCCTGGGCCGTCTCGTTCGCGCTCGGGGCGATCGTCTCGCCGACCGACCCGGCGGCCGCGACGGCGATCATGCGGCGGGTCGGAGCGCCGCGCCGGCTGGTCAACATCCTCGAGGGCGAGAGCATGATCAACGACGCCGCGGCGCTGGTCACCTACAAGGTGGCGGTCGCCGCGGCGATCGGGGAGGGGGTCTCGGCCTCCTCCACGATCCTCTCGTTCTTCGGCGACGTCGCGGGAGGAATCGCGATCGGCTTCGTCGTCGGTGAGGTGATCGCGGAGATCCGCAAGCGCCTCAGCGACGTCAACACCGAGCTGACGATCTCGCTGTTCAGCGCCTACGGCGCGTTCATACCGGCCGACCAGCTGGGATTCTCCGGGGTCCTGGCCGTTGTCACCTGCGGCTTGGTCCTCGGCTTCCGCGCGCCTGAGATCGCTTCCCCGGAGGCGCGCATGCAGGGCTACGCAATGTGGTCGATCCTCACCTTCCTGCTCAACGCGACGCTCTTCATCCTCATCGGGTTGCAGCTCCCCTCGATCGTGGATGGCCTCAGCGGCCAGCCCGCGGGCCAGGTGATCGGCTACGCGGCCCTGGTCATCGGCGTGGTCATCTTGATTCGGTTCGTCTACGGGAACGTGGTCACGGCGATCATCCGGACGCTCGACCGACGTCCCTCCCAGCTCGCCCGCCGGGGGAGCTGGCAGATGCGGGTGGTGGGCGGCTGGTCGGGAATGCGGGGAGCCGTTTCGCTGGCGGCGGCCCTGGCATTACCGCTCGCCACCAACTCCGGTGACCCCTTCCCGGGCCGCGACCTGATCCAGTTCATCACCTTCTCGCTGATCCTCGTCACGGTGGTGGGACAGGGGCTGACCCTGCCGTGGCTGATCCGGCGGCTCAGACTGGTCGAGGACGGCACCGAGGAGGAGAACGAGGAGCTGAAGGCGAGGCTGGTGATCGCCAGAGCCGCGCTCGAACGAGTCGACGAGCTGGAGAACGAGGACTGGACACAGGAGCAGACGATCGAGCGCGTCCGGGCGCTCTACAACTTCCGCAAGCGACGCTTCGCGGCCCGCGCCGGGAAGCTCGACGGCCCCGACGCTGACGGCATCGAGGACCGCTCGCTCGCGTACCAGCGCCTCATGCACGAGATCTACACCGCCCAGCGCTCCGAGCTGGTTCGGCTGCGGAACGAGCGGCGCATCAGCGTCGAGGTGATGCGCCGGGTCGAGCGTGAGCTCGACCTGGAGGAGGAGCGGCTCGAGGTCTAGCGGCTAGTCGCCGGGAGAGAGCACGTGCCCGACGGCCGGATCGGACTTGCCATCGAGCATCTCGCGGTAGATCCGCTCGATCTCCTCGGGGCCGGAGCCGTGCTCCACCCGCAGCCAGCCACGCAGCCACTCGACGTATGGGCCCCAGGAGTCGGCGAGGCGCTGGTTGACCCCCGCGGCGCCCCAGTCCTCGTTCCGCTTCTGCAGGCGGGTCGGCGCGAAGAAGAAGACGGGATCCGGGCCCTCGAGGTCTGAGCCGCCGCCGAGGTCCTCGTAGTGGGTGATCCCGACCATGGCGTCGTGCTTGAGCTCGTCGCCGAAGTGGCCGTGGACGGCGCTGCGGACCTTGGCGTCACCCGACATGTCGACGTAGACGACGGGTTCCCCCTCCAGCGAGTTGAGCTCCTCGTAGGGCACGACCCTGTCGTAGACGCCGAGCGACTCGGTGAACTCGACGTTGCGGGGAGACGTGAGCCCGATCACCTCGACGTCGTCGCGCTGGTGCAGCAGGTAGGCGAGGGCGGAGGAGGTGCGGCTCGAGGCGCTCGAGAGGATCGCCGAGCCGGCCCCGAACATCCCCTCGTCGTAGAGGAAGTCGTCGATCAGGAAGGAGGTGAAGTACAGCGGCCAGAGCAGGATCTCGTAGTCCTCGTTCTCCTCCTCGTACATCTCGTTGCCGTCGGTGCGGAGATAGCGGTTGTAGGCGGCCGGGAGCTCCTGCCGGTGCGGGCTCGCGTCGACGAAGTCCGTCTTGCTGGCGCGGTCGGGTCGCACGACCAGGTGGCTGGC
>DASTAI010000268.1:0-2105 GCA_035712865.1 Solirubrobacterales bacterium | reverse complement strand
TCTCCTTCCGTTGTTCAGTGGAATGGACGCGTTCGGTTCGACCTCACACGTACAGTCGACTGGGCGTTCTAAGGTCACATGATGGCGAGCATCATCGTCGACAGCCCAATCGGCCCGCTGGGCGTCATTGCCTCCGACACCGCCCTCCGTGGTGTGCGGTTCGACGGCCGCACGATTCGACCTGAAGGCTCGTCCCCCGTGCTGCTCGACGCGGCCCGACAGCTCGAGGCCTACTTCAGCGGCGACCTGCTCACCTTCGACCTGCCACTCGAGCTTCAGGGAACCGCTTTCCAGCGGCGCTGCTGGCTGGCGCTTGCGTCGATCCCGTACGGACAGACCGTGAGCTACGGCGAACAGGCGCGTCGACTTGGTCTGGGCCCCGACGCGGCCCGTGCTGTCGGCGCTGCGAACGGACAGAACCCATTGCCGATCGTCTTGCCTTGCCATCGCGTGATCGGCGCGAACGGATCGCTAACGGGTTTCGGCGGAGGGCTCGACGTCAAGCGCTACCTGCTCGAGCTCGAAGGCGCGCTCCTCCCGATCGGCTAACCCCTACCGGCCTCGGCGTCGCGCTGCGCGCTGACCAGCGCCGCCGGCTGGCACCATTGCGCCGGAGCCCCCGTAGCTCAGTGGATAGAGCAGCGGTTTCCTAAACCGCGTGCGCTGGTTCGATTCCGGCCGGGGGCATCCTCAGTAGCAGAGCGGATCTCGTACGAAAGAGCAGCAAATCGGCCGCTTTGACGAGTCGACCGCTTCGCGCCGCTCGCAACCGTTCGTTACCGCCTTTGACCCTATTCGCAGGGTCTCGGCAGGGTCTGCAGGGTCGCTACAGGGTCTACACATCGGGCGACAAGGACACTCGCCCAAGCGACGGATGCCGTGGACGGTGAAGTGGAGGCCGTAGCCGGCGACGAGGTCGCGGACGGTGCGGGTGACCCGGATGGACAGCTGACCCTAAGAACCGTCGTCGCCACGGTCGAGCGGCGTCCCCATAGCGGCGAGTGCCTCCTCTGCCCTCGCGGGTCCGCGCAGCACACCCGCGACGAGGACGGCGACCCCGGAGCCGACCACCGGCCCAACGAGGTAGACCCACCAGGTCGATAGGTCGCCGATCGCGAGGTCGGGGCCGAAGCTTCGCGCCGGATTCATCGAGGCGCCGTCGTATGGCCCGCCCATCGTGCCCCAGGCCATGATGTAGGCGCCGACCGCCAGCGGTACGAACGGGCCGTTGAGCTTCGGGCCGTTGGCCAGGTTGAGCACCATTAGGACGAGGCCGAACGTGATAACCGCTTCGAACCCTGCTGCCGCCAGGTCGTGGCCGGTCTGGGGCATCGTCGCGGCCAGGTTTCCGTGCTTGCCGAAGAAGCCGCGGGCCGCGAACGAGCCTGCGATGGCAGCCGCAAACTGGACCACCCAGTAGACGGCGGCCATCGGCCAGCCCATGTCGCGCCGGAGCGCGAAGGCGAGGGTGGTCGCCGGATTGAAGTGAGCCGAGATGTCGCCGAGGAAGTACACGGCGACGACGAGCCACAAGGCCGACACGAGTGAGAGCACGAAGACCGTCTGCCAGGGCTGAAGAGGTGCGCCGCCGTAGCGGACAAGGATCGCCGCGCCTCCGGAGAGGACGAAGGTGAGGCCGGCCGTGCCGATGAACTCGGCCAGCAGCCGCCGTAGCCGGTGGTCGTTTCTCGTCCAGTCCGCATAGCCGCGCTGGCCGCCCACGGAGGCGATCAGCGCGGCCTTGCCGGTCGGCATAACGGTGGTAGTCATTGCGGGACGTCTGCCGAGCCGCCGTGAGTGAGTGCGAGCGGCTTGACGACGCGGTCGTACAGTTCCTCACTGACGCCCTTGTCGAGGGCGGCTTGCTTGAGCGTGAGGTTCTTGTCGATCGCGTAGTGCGAGATGACCGAGGCCTGGTCGTAGCCGATGATCGGCGAGAGGGCGGTGACCATCATCACCGAGCGGTCGATGTTCTCCTTCAGCTTCGGCTCGTTGAGCTCGGCGCCCTCGACCATGAACTTCCGGAGGTGGTCGCACATGTCGGCCATGATCAGCGCCGAGTGGAGGTAGTTGTTGATCAGGATCGGGCGAAAGGCGTTCAGTTC
>DASTAI010000267.1:0-2215 GCA_035712865.1 Solirubrobacterales bacterium | reverse complement strand
CATCGACGCGGACCCGGAGTCGTTCCGTTCGGTGGACCCGTCCTGGCGGCCGACCCTGCCCTCCCGCGAGGCGGGCACCTTCGGGATCGTGGACCTCCTCGCGCCGGCCGCTGCGGCGGCTACTTGAGCAGCTGGAAGATGAAGTAGACGATCACGACGATGTTGACCAGCCAGGCATTGCTTGTCAGCCAGTCCCGGATTCCGGGCATCGCCGCCCTGGCTCGGCTCCCGAGCAGCAGGTAGGCGAGGATCGGCAGCGCCATGAGCAGGGTGGTCGCGGCGACCAGCGGCCAGCCATGCAGCACCCCATCGTTGTTCACGTGAAGCCAGTGGACGGTGGAAATGATCGCGACGATGTCCGTGGGCATCAGCAGGATGAGCAGGAATGCCAGCGTGAACGCGCGCCTCGGCTCGGCTTCTTGCAGTGCGGTCATCCACTTCGGGACGCTGGCCGTGTGCCGGCCGAGGAAGGCGTGCACCCCGGCGAGCGCGAGCAGCCCGGCGACCACCCAGTCCGCGGCGCTCGGCGAGGAGTCCGAGCTCGAACCGGGATTGATCCCGAGCACCTCGTAGAGCCCAAACCAGATCAGCAGGCTGAGGACTGCCGCAACCACCACTCCGATGAGCATCGCCACGGAGTTCTTGACCGGTTCCTGGCTCGTCACCAGGAAGATCGCGGTCAGGATCTGAGGGCCCATGACCATGATCAGGGCCAGCGGGAGTATCTGGAGCTGAGTCGAGTCCATCGAGGCAGTGATGACGCCGAAGCAGGGCGGCGGATGCCGCGCCAGGATCCTATGCGCCATTACGATTGCGGTGATGGCAGACCGACCCGATGCAGATCAGCTCGCCGCTCAGGCGGCCGAGGCCGTCAAGCGGGTGATCGCCGATGCGGAGAGCCGTGCCGAAGAGATCATCAGGGAGGCGGAGGCGAAGGGCGCGAGCCTGCGCGAGGAGGCGGAGGCGGATGCCGCTCACGCTCGTGAGCGCGCCGAGAGCGATGCGCGCGCGCAGATCGAGGCGGCGAAGCGCGCGCTGGATGAGCTCGGCGGCACCCTCGCCGCGGCCGCTTCAGCCGCCATTCCGAAGTCCGAGGCCGAGCCTCAGAAGGCCGAGGCGGAGGAGCCAGAGCCGGCGGAGCCGGATCCGGACCCCGAGCCGCCCGCCGCGCCGGAGGCGCCGACCTCACCGCCGAGCGAGGAAGCCCCGCCGGCCAGCAACGGCGATGACGCCGCAGAGCGGCTGGTGGCGATGAAACTCGCGGTCGACGGCCAGGACAGGGCCGCGATCGAGGCCGAGCTGAGTGAGAGGTTCGGTGCTCGCGACCGGTCGAAGCTGCTGGACGAAGTGCTCGCCCGGGTCGCCCGCTAGCCCTCGGTCGAGCTCCGGACCCTTCTCGGTCGCCAGAGGCTGACCAGTCCGGCGACCAGGGTCACCAGGAAGATCTGCCCGATCAGCATCTCGAGGCCCGCGAACATCTTGCCTGGCTGGGCTGCCGGTACGAGGTTGCCGTAGCCCGTCGTGGTCAGGGTCGTGAAGCTGAAGAAGATGGTGTCGCCCCCGCTTGCAGCGGCTCCGTTGGCGAAGAAGGCGCCGTCCTGGATCTTGTCCAGGAACGCGTAGAGGAACGTGAAGAGCAGTCCGAACGTCATATAGACGCTGAGCGCCCCGAGGATGGTGCGAAAGTCGACCTCGGGGGCGGTGACCACGGCGCGGAGCACGGCCCCGGCGGCGACGAGGAGCAGCAGCACCTGCACGACGGCGCTCGATCCCAGCAGTTGTGGTTCGTCGAGGATGGCCGCGAGCACGGCGAGCGTCACGGAGGCGATTGCCAGGAAGCCGGCGCTGCGGACCGCCCTCCGCCTGGCGCCGGCGCTCCCCAGGGCGATCACGGCCGCACCGGCGGCGACGGCGGTGGTCAGTACCCCGGTCCAGCCCCGGTATGGGACGAGCGAACCGAGCACGTACGCGAGGATGATGAGCAGGAACACGAGCCCGAAGGCGTTGCCCACCCGCTCGGCGAACTGTCCCCACCGTTCGCCGGGGCGACGTGCCAGCGCCGAAAAGCGGTTTCCCGTCTGTCCCCCCGAGGGTTCTGCGGCCACTTCCGACCGTTCGGGCTGGTTTCCGAGTTTCCTCCCGCTGGCGAGCTACTGCCGGAATCCGGTCAGGCGGATGCCGGCGCAGAGGCTGGTTCGGCTCCCCCCGGCTTTTC
>DASTAI010000266.1:0-13958 GCA_035712865.1 Solirubrobacterales bacterium | reverse complement strand
GCCGGTTGTCGTCGTCGGCGGCGCCGCGGTGGTAGTCGGGATCGGCGAGGTCGGCGACGGGATCGAGACCTGCGTCGTCGCCGGCGCCGCCACGGTGGTGTCGCCGCTCGAGTCCGAGCCGCAGCCGGGGAACGCGGCGATGACCGCGGCCGCGCCGAGCAGCATCGGGAGTGAGCGCCCTACCCGCATCGGCCCGGCAGGGTAGCTAGGTCGAACTGAGCCTCTCGGAGAGCCGCTTCAACGACTTGCCGTTGACCCGTTTGAGGTAGGCGCGCTGGAGCGGCCCCATGAGCTTCTCGCCCGTCGGCAGCGAGAGGAACTCGAGCGTGAACTCGATTCGCGTCCCCCCGCCGGGAAGGTCCTCGAGCAGATAGGTACCGCGCGTGCGGCGCCTCCCCCGCGTCCCTCCGGTGCCCTCCTCGACGATGCGACGGCCGGCGTCCACCTCGACGACCTCGATGTCGGTCCGGTCCTTCTCGCCGGTCGCCTTCACGCGCAGGTTCGCCTTGGCGCCGACGCCGCGCGGAGGCCCTGACAGCTCCCAGTCGACCATGAAGTGATCGGTGAACTGTTCGTGGTTCGCCATCACGTCGAGGAAGTCGAACACCTCGTCGCGGGGGGTGTCGACGTCGACCGAGACAGTGACCGGCTTCACCCGGGGGAACCCTACGGAAGGGGCTCCAGACCCTCGTCGAGCTCGACGCCGAAGGTGTTCAGGGCGAAGGCGACCATGTGGTAGTGGCCGACGACCATCGTCGCCTCGATCAGCTTCTCGGCGTCGTAGGTCTCGGCCAGCTTCTCCCAGGTGCCGTCGGAGATGCGCGAGGACTCATGAAGCTCGTCGGCGGCCCGCAGGAGCGTCGCCTCGTGGTCCGACCAGCCGTCAGCGTCCGGCCCCTCGAGCACCCGGTCGATGGCCTCGCGCTCCATCCCGCCGGCGAGCGAGATCCGGACGTGCTGGCCCCACTCGTATGACGAGCGGCAGTTCACCGCGGTGCGGAGGATGAGCAGCTCGCGATCAGGGCCCGAGAGCTTGCCGGACGTGAGCAGGTAGCCACCGAAGCGGAGCCAGGCCCGGAAGAGATCCGGATGCCGGGCGAAGGTCGGGAAGATGTTGTTCTCGCCGAGCTGGTTGGTGACCCCACCCGGCACGGCCTCGAGGATCTGCTTGATGTCCCCGTCCCACTCGTCGGGTGGAAGGGGCGGGATGCGCGGCTCGTCGCTCATCGGTGGCCCCGACCCTATCCGCCATGTGGCCGGATTGGCCCCAGCGCTAAAGCCGCCCCGCGTGACTAGCCGATTAGATGACACCGGACCGGGCCTGGGGGTAAGGACCGTGTCCAGACACAGAACGACGGGAAAAAACGACGGGAATGAAACTGGCTGTCCAGCCAGTTAGGCTGCTCATGCTGAAGACGCCAGACGAACAAGCGGCTAAAGCCTCGGCTCCGCCCTCCGGTGCGAATGGCCTCGATCTGAGCGACCTGGACGCGATCGACGTTCCGGATCGCCCGCACTGGGAGGGAGGGCCACCCCACGCCCTCTTCAAGGAGCTTCGTGGCCGCTGCCCCGTCCATTGGTCCGAGATCCCCGAGTACCCCGAGGAGGAGGGCTTCTGGTCGGTCACCAAGGCCGAGAACGTGCGCGAGGTCAGCCTCGACTGGGAGACGTACTCGTCGGAGGTCGGAGGCGTCACCGGGCTCACCCACGCGATTCCGCTCGAGCTCACCCGCAGCATGTTCATCGCCCAGGACCCGCCAAAGCACGACCGCCTGAAGATGCTGTTCCAGCGCGGTTTCACCCCCAAGCGGATCGCCGAGCACGAGGACCGGATCCGGGCGATCGTCGAGAAGGTGCTCGACGGTGTCGCGCCCCGCGGCGAGTGCGATCTGGTCACGGACGTCGCCCAGCCCGTCGTCGCGCGCGTGATCGGCAGCTTCATGGGCATCCCAGAGGAGGACGACATCGTCTGGGCGCGGCTGATGAATTCGGCGCTCGGCCTGGGCGACGACGATCTCAACCCCGGCGGGCTCGATCAGATCCTGCAGGAGGACATCCCCGAGATCTTCGAGCGCTGCCGGAAGATGATCGAGGAGCGACGCGAGAACCCGACCGATGACCTGACCAGCGTCCTGGTCCACGCCGAGGTCGACGGCGAGACGCTCCAGGAGCACGAGATCGTGATGGGCTTCTTCCTGTTGGTCGCCGCCGGCAACGACTCCACCAAGGCGACCTACACCAGCGGCATGCGCGCGCTGATGGAGCACCCGGAGCAGATGCGCGAGCTGGCGGAGGATCCCTCCCTGATCCCGGCCGCGGTCGAAGAGTGCCTGCGGATGTACCCCGCCTTCGCCCACTTCCGCCGCACTGCCACCCGCGACACCGAGATCGCCGGCCAGCCGGTCAAGGAGGGCGAGAAGGTGGTCATGTGGTACGTCTCGACGAACCGGGACGAGGATGTCTACGAGGACCCGGACAGCTTCGACGTCCACCGGAACCCGGAGCACCAGGCCTTCGGCGCCGGCGGCCGCCACTTCTGCCTCGGCGCAGCCCTGGCGCGACTCGAGCTGCGGATCCTCTTCGAGGAGACCGTGCGCCGCTTCCCCGACATGCACATCGCCGGGGAGCCCCAGCCGGCCGTCTCGGCCTTCCTCAACCAGCTGAAGACGCTGCCCGTCCGCTGGACTGCGGCTTAGCCCGGCCCCCGGCGAGATACTGCACCGGCTGATGTCGGAGGAGAACGTCGAAATCGTGCGCCGGTTCACCGACTGCTGGGAGCGCTCGGATTGGGACGGGATGGCCGAGCTCGCCGATCCGAACGTCGAGATGCACTCGACCGTCGGCGGGGTCGAGGAGGGGCGAATCCGGCGTGGCGTCGCCGAGATCAGGGAGGACTACCAGGCGGCTGAGGACACCTGGGAAGAACACCGGATCGAGGTCGAACAGCTGATCGACGCCGGCGAGAGGGTGGTCATCTTCCAGCACGAGTACATGCGCGGCAAGAACAGCGGGATCGAGCTCGATGCCGACCTGGCGGTCCTCGTCGATCTGCGAGACGGCCGGATCGTTCGCGTTCAGGGATACATGGACCGCTCCGCGGCCCTTGAGGCCGCCGGGGTACCCGGATAGCGTCGGGCGGATGGGGCCCTCGCAGGAAACGGTCCGGCAGCGCGGAAGGCCGGCAGCGGCCAGCCGTGAGGACGTGATCGAAGCCGGGGTGTATCGCTATCTGCGGGGTGAGCGGATCGACGTCCAGGCGATCGCCGCCCAGATAGGCGTCGGGCGCGCGACGGTCTATCGCTGGTTCGGCTCCCGGGACAACCTGATCGGCGAGGTCGTGATTCGCGCCACGGAACCGGTCCTGGCCGAGGCCCGAGCCGGTCTCGAGGGGAAGGGTGGGCCGGGCCTGCTCGACACATTCGACCGCTTCAACCGTGCCCTCGCGGATGCTCCAGCGCTCCGCGCGTTCGTCGACCAGGAGCGCGACGCGGCGCTCCGCCTGATCGCCTCTGGAGCCGGGTCCGTCCAGCCACGGGTCGTGGAGCTGATCACGGGGATGATCGTCGAGGAGGCGGAGGCCGGCACCTACGAGCCGCCGGTCGAGCCGGCGATCCTCGGCTACGCGATCGTCAAGCTCGCCCAGGCGTTCCTCTTCAACGACACCGTCGCCGGCATTCGCGGGGACGTGGACCGCCTCCGCGAGGTCGAGGCGGCGCTGCTCGGCGTCCCGGCGTAGCGGCTGGCGTGGATCGCTAACTGCCGCGCTTGTCCAGCCCGGCGGCTCGGAGCGCCTCGGCTGGGTCGGAATACATGTCCATCCGGGTCCTCTTGCCATCAGTGCGAAGAGTCCAGACCTGGGCGAAAGACATCTCGACAGGCATTCCTGTCGATTTCGAGCGGGCGCGCTGGCTCATGAGCACAACCACACGGTCGCCCGCGTCGTGGAAGGAATCTGCCTTCAACTCCCAGTCCTCCCACGGTTCAGCCCACTCTCTGAGGAAGGCTCGCGCGCCCTCAGCGCCCTTGTAGACCTGCTGGCCGGGCCAGTGGAGGTTCGACACGTCCCAGACGAAGTCGTCCGCGTAGTCCTGGCCGAGTTCACCTTTGGTCGCAAAGCGCTCATATCCGGCCCGAACACGCCCGACGTTCTCCTCCGACATCTCCTACGCCCGCTCGGCGGCTATTTTTCCAGCCTCGCCGCGCTTCTCGACGATCCAGAAGTGCTCGTATTTCATGACGACCTCTTCAACGCCCGGTTCAACCTCAGTCGCAACATGATCAGGCGCAACCGCAAAGCGCTCCGGTCGGGAACGGACCTCCCGCCATTCCTCGTTGGAAAGTCGCAGGCGGACGCCGCAATCGATCCTCCAGCACTCGCATCGAAAACCTGCCGCCTGAAGGCCAGAGCGAAGCCAGTCGTCCTTGCTCCTATTGAGGTCGCGACAAAACGCCTCGTTTTCCGCGATGCGCTCCTCCCGCGACAATCTCCTACTCCCGAATGGCGGTGGCTTGGGGCGCCCCGCTGCTGGCCACCTGAAAGGAGACGCTGACCTCGATCTCCTCTGGGTTCAATTCGAGAACTTTACCCACCGTTCCGTTCCCTCCTAGCTGCTTCTCGTCCGACGCGGCTATTCCGACACCGCGACAGACCTGAAGGCACCATCCTGGATTCGCTGTGACCTGCCAGGCGTCTGGACGAACTCGTAGGTGAGAATGACGAGGCCGGCACCAATTGTCTTGGTTTCGACGAGGCGCATGGGCTTCTTATTGCTGTTCTCGCCGAAGAGGCGCTCGCCGGCCCCGAGCACGACGGGGAAGACGACCAGCCGCAGCTCGTCGACCAGGTCGTGCTCGATCAGGGTGCGCCCGAGCTGATAGCTGGCAGGGACGACGATTTCTCCGCCTAGTTCCTGCTTCAGCTTCGAGACCTCCTCGAGCACATCGCCCTTGAGGACTGTCGAGTTGTTCCAATCGGGATCTTCCAGAGTGGATGACACGACGTACTTGGGGATGCTGTTCAACCTGTCCGCGAGCTCGCCACTCCGGGGTCGCCACCGCACCCCGAAAAACTCGTAGCTTCGCCGACCCAGCAGCCATGCTTCGGCGCCCAGCGCATCCGCGAGCGCGACCTGGTTCCACTCTTCGAGATCCTTGCCGCCAAACTCGACGAACCAGCCGCCGAGCTGGAAGCCCTCCGCACCATCCGGGTCCTGGACGACTCCGTCTAGCGAGATGTTCTGCGGGCCACTCATCACGATCTTTCCCATTTCGGTTCTCCTCCGGTTCGGGGTTGTCAGTCAAACGACGAACCAGCGGCGCCGACTTCGACAGGCATGGGCCGTTAGCGTCCCGGTCGTGGCACGCCCGCTCCTCGCCGTCGATGCACCATCGATGCTGTTCCGGGCGTTCTATGCGCTCCCCAAGTCGATCAAGGGGCCCGACGGGAATTCGGTCAACGCCCTGCTCGGCACGGCGAACCTGATCCTGCGGGAGGTCGAGACGCACGATCCCCGCGCCGTGGTGCTCTGCTTCGGCCCCGATGCGGCCGCCTACCGCGTGGAGCTGTTCCCGGCCTATCACTCCGATCGCGAAGCGGCGTTTCCAGACGAGCTCCGGCCGCAGTGGGAGGACTCCGCCGACTTCTTCGGCGCCTTCGGCTGGAAGATCGCCACCTCGGACGACCTCGAGGCCGACGACGTCCTCGGTTCGCTCGCGAAGAAGGAGAAGAAGGCCGGCGGCCGCAGCCTGCTGATGACCGGTGACCGGGACATGTTCCAGTGCGCCGACGCGAGCACCAAGGTCCTCTACGTCAGCACCGGCAAGCAGGGCGGCCAGCCGATGGGACCGGCGGAGGTGAAGGAGCGCTACGGCATCCCTCCCAAGCTCGTGCCCGACCTGATCGCCCTGCGCGGAGATCCCTCCGACGGCATCCCGGGCGCCAAGGGAGTCGGCGAAAAGACCGCGGTCGAGCTGCTCCGCAAGCGCGGCTCACTCGAGAAGGTCCTCGACGCCGCGATCCGCGAGCCTCGCCCGGCTCTCCGCACAGCTCTGACCGGGGACCGGGACCAGCTGCTCGCGTTCAAGGACGTGGCGACGCTGCGCCCCGCCAAGGTCAGCCGGCCGCGCGACAAGAGAACCGACTACCGCGGCGCCGCCAGGGCAGCCCGCGAGCGCGGCATGAACCGGCTCGCCGAGCGACTGCTGGAGAAGGTCGCCTCGTAGAACCACGAGCGCCCCGCCGGAGCGGGGCGCTTACGGTGCTACAGGGAGGAGAGGTACTTCTATGTATGTGAGGCCGGTCTCTTGGGGTCGCTGGAACTGAACCTAGATCGCGACCGGTACAGCACCGACCTGAGATCACCTTAGGCCGGGCGCGTCGCAGGGCCAAGGGATCGGGGGCGATTGGTGGGCGTGATCGGTTATGGCGCTCATAACCGCTGGTTATGAGTCCGAGCCGTTTTGCCTGCGTCGGCGGATGAAGTCGACGAAATCGCGATCGGCGCGAGCGAGCGAGGCGAGCGAGCGACAGACGACGACGAACCGCCTGCGGAAGAGCAGCCCCTCGACCGGCCGCCTGTAGAGGCGGTCGCGCGCTTCGTCCAGGGAGAGCGACGAGAGCAGGACCGGCGCGGAGCGCCGCAGCGCCTCGCGCTTCGCCACCGCCGTCGTGGCCGCCTCGATCAGCGGATCGGCGAGGCTGAGTCCCTGTTCGGCCAACTCCGCCTCGACGCGGCGGCGGACGTGCGCCTCCTCGTCGCGCAGGACGATCGGTGTCGTCAGGAAGAGCTCCTGCGGAATCCGCTTGCGGCGGTACCAGGCGTGGTCCTGCGGCACCGCGAGCACCACCTCGTCCTCCAGGAGGTCCAGCTCCTCCAGATCGTCGCCCTCGTCCTCGCCGGGCGGACCGGCGGCGGCGATGCCGATCGAGGCTCGCCCCTCCGCAACCATGCGACGCACCGCGCCTGAGTTCGCGATCGTGAGTTGGACCGACGGCCGGCGGCCATCCGCCTGATACGCGACCAGTTCGGGAGGGAGGAAGAACTCCGCGATCGTGTGGCTCACCGCCAGCTCGATGGGCGCCTCCGCTCGCGGCGCCGACTCGAGCACGCGCTCGACCACGTCGGCCTGTTCGAGCAGACGACGGGCCTCCGGGTAGAGACGCCGCCCGGCCGCGGTCGGTACGACGCCTCGGCTGGAGCGATCGAGGAGCTTCGTCCCGGCCGCGGCCTCGAGCGCGCGCAGCCGCTTGGACAGCGCCGGCTGGCTGATCTTGAGCGACACCGCCGCCTTGCCGAGCGTGCCGAGGTCGACCGCGGCGCAGAACGCCCGCAATTCGGCGATCTCCGGCCCGCGGATCGATCGCCGCCCGCGCGCGGTTACGTCCTGGCGGCCTTGGGTACTCATCTTCCGTCTCGTCGTCTACTGCAAGGAGGAGCGATGGCGACACCCGAGCGACGCGGTGGCATCGGGGGGATCTCGATCGGCGGCATCATCGTCATCATCGGAATCATCCTGTTGTTCGTCACCAGTTGGTGGATCGGATTGCTGGTGATCCTGATCGGTTTGATCGCTTTCGGTGGCTTCGCGCGCGGCCGCTGGTACTGAGCGGGTCAGAGGCAGGTCGGCCGTGACGACGGAGAAAGCTCCCGGACACCGGCCGGGCTGACCCGATAGCCGATCGGCTCCGCAACCTGCGGGATGTCCGCGGGCTGACCGTCGACGGTCATCTCGACCGAGCCGTTGCCGAAGGTGACCTCGAACCGCCCGGCGCGGAACGGCCCGCGTGACTGGTCGGCGCTCAGGGTCTCGCTGTCCACGACTGGCGTCCCGCTGTCGTCCACCAGACAGACCCAGACCGTCGATGTGGCGCGGAGCTCGACCGAGACCTGCTCTGGGGGCGTGGTGGTGGTCATGGGTGTCGACGGAGTCACGCTCTTCGCGCCGCGGTCCGCGGCCTGCGGCTTCTTGTCGTCGCCGCCGTTGTCCGAACCACCGATCGACCCGACGATCACCAGGCCGACGATCACCAGGGCGATCAGGCCCGCGGCGACCTTTGCGACCGGCCCGAAGCTGATGTGCGGGAGCCGGCGCGCCGGCCGGTTCTGCCGGAGCGTGCCGGGCTTGATCGCCCTTCCCGGTACGGGCTCGTGCCGCTCCGCCTCCACCGTATTCGAGTACTCGTCGAGCAGCGCCCGCTGGTCGAGGCCGAGGTGGCGGGCGTAGATGTCGAGGAAGCCGCGGGCGTACGCCGGGGCGGGCAGGTCGTCCCAGCGGTTCTCCTCCATCGCCGCCAGGAACTTCACGCGGATCTTGGTCGCGACCTCGACGTCGCTCAGCTGCTCGCCGCGCTCTTCGCGAGCCTGGAGCAGCTTCTGGCCGATCGTAGGCGCCATCGCGACGCCAATTGTCCTCCACCGGGTGGGGGACGATCAGCCGGAGCTCTCCCCCGTGAGCGCCGCCAGCGCCTCCCCGAACGCCTCAGTGTGGCGATCGACGTCGGCCTCGCTCGTCGCCGGGCACATCAGCGCCATGTTGTGGAACGGGGTGAGGAGAACCCCCCGGTTGAGCGCGTGCAGGTGCATGTAGCGACCGAGTTCCTTGTCGTCCGCCGCGTGCGCCTCCGAGCCGTTGCGCGGCGGCGAAGCCTGAAAGTGGTACTCGACCCTGCATCCGAGGCGCACCGAGTTCCACGGGACGCCGTGAGCGGACATCGCTTCGTTGACCCCGGTCTCGAAGAGCTCCGCCATCGCCGTCATGTGGTCGAAGGCCTCGTCCGTGAGGACCTCCTCCAGGGTCGCCCGCGCCGCCGCCAGCGAGAGCGCATTGGCCGCCAGCGTTCCGCCGATGCCGCCCACGTCCGATGTCTCGAGCTCGTCGAGGTAGGCGTTGATGCGCTCCGAGACCTCCTCGGTCATCCCGTAGGCCGCTGCCGGGATGCCGCCCGCGATCGCCTTGCCGATCGTGAGGAGGTCGGGATCGAGGCCTTCGGCGGCCGTGTAGCCGCCGGGCCCGGCGCAGAAGGTGTGGGTCTCGTCGATGATCAACAGCGTCCCGTGCTCCCGGGTGAGCTCGCGCAGCGCCTCGTGGTATCCGGGATCGGGCAGCACGATTCCGGCGTTGGTCATGGCTGGCTCCGCCAGGACGCAGGCGACGTCGCCGGGCGCGAGCGCGCGCTCCAGCGCGTCGACGTCGTTCCACTCGACCGCCCGGGTCGTGACCGCGAGATCGACCGGTGGGCCGATGTTGTCGGGACGCGAGCGCGTCTCCCCCTCCACCTCGATCGCGAAGGTCTCGTCGACGGTGCCGTGGTAGCACCAGGCGTAGACCAGGACCTTGGGGCGGCCGGTGATCGCGCGGGCGAGGCGAATCGCGAAGCGGTTGGCGTCGGTGGCGGTCAAGGCGAACTGCCAGCGCGGCAGGCCGAAACGGCGGCCGAGCTCGGCGCCGACCCAGCCCGAGTCCTCGGTCGGCAGCATCAGGGTGATCCCGTGGGCGGCGCGTTCGCTCACCGCCGCCACGGTCGGAGCCGGCGAGTGCCCGGTCATCGCGCCGGTATCACCGAGGCAGAGGTCGACGTACTCGTTGCCGTCCACGTCGGTGAACCGGGCGCCCTCGGCGCCGGCCGCGAACACCGGGAACGGTCCCGCCCACTCCGTCATCCAGGGCATAGGCACCCCCGAGAGGAGCGCCTTCTCGCCTCGCTCGAAGAGCTGCTGGGAGCCGGGGTGCTGTTCCACGAAGCGGCTCTCCTCCTCCGCCAGCAGGCCGGCGAGGCGGTCGCGGTCGAGCTGCCAGTCCGTGGCGGGCGCCATAGCGCGGCAAGGCTATCCGTGGAGCGCTCGCTCAGGAATCGAGGGCCGCCACGAGCGGCTCGAAGCTCTCACCCGGCTCGAGGACCCGGGTCTCGTAGGGGCGGTCCTCGGTCGCCGCCCGGAAGCGGTCCAGGGGATCGGCTGTCGGCCGGTAGTGGGGATCGAGCGCGTACCCGCCGTAGTGGATCGGGATCAGCGTTCGCGCCCCGAGCAGCTCGGCGGCGATGGCCGCCTGCTCCGGCTCGAGAGCCGCGGCGAGGGGGCTCGGCGGCTGTAGGTGCGGGAAGTCGACGACGGGACCGTTGATCGGCGCCAGGACGAGGTCGAAGGGCCCCTGCCGACGCGCCATCCGCCACCAGTAGGAGTGGAAGATCGTGTCGCCCAGGTGGAGGATCCGCTGGCCGCCTGCCTCCACCGACCACGAGAGCTGCGGGTCGCCGAGGCCGTCGACCGCCGGGAGGGCCGTGATCCGGAAGGGCCCGACATCGGCCCGCTCCCAGACCTCGGTGCTGTGGCGCCGGAGCTCGGCCCGATCGAGCTCCCCGTTGGCCTGCGCAAGCGCGAGGTTCTCCACGTCCTCCCCGCCGGGCCAGGCCGGCTCGTGCACGGAGGCGTCCGGGGCGAGGGCCGTGGCGAGCGCGCCGGCGTCGGTGTGGTCCCGATGCAGGTGAGTGACAAGCCCGGCGACGGCCGAGCCCAGCGCCTCGGAGGCGACCACCGACGGCAGGTCGGCACGCTCGAGTGCCGCTTCGCCGAGCGCCGCGAACGTCGCCGCCGGTTCGGCGAGCGGATCGACCACAAGCGTCGTCCCGTCGGCCTCGATCTCCACCCCGGCCCAGCCCAGCCAGCGCACCCTCATCGGATCCTCCGTCTCTCGTTTATCGGACGATCGTACGGTATATCATGCAGGCCGATGCCACGTCGCTCACAGGCAGCCGTCGCCGAGACCCGCGCCACCGTCACCCGGGCGGCGATGGAGCGCGCCTCCGTGGAGGGCCTCGAGGGGCTGACGATCGGGGGCATCGCCGGCGAGACAGAGATGCGAAAGAGCAGCGTCTTCAGCCTCTTCGGCAGCAAGCGCGACCTGCAGAGGGCCGCCCTCGACGCCGCCGCCGCCCAGTTCGTCGACGAGGTCTGGCGGCCGGTGGCCGATCAGAGTCCGGGCCTCCCCCGCCTGCTCGCTCTCTGCGACAGCTGGCTCGACTACCACCGCCGCGAGGTGATGCCCGGAGGCTGTTTCCTGACCACCGCGACGGTCGAGTACGACGCGCGCCCCGGCCCGCTCCGCGACGCGACCGCCGAGACGATGAGGCGCTGGCTCGGCGCGCTCGAGCGGGAGGCCAGCGTCGCCATCGAGAACGGGGAGCTGCCGGCGGGGACCGACCCGGCCGACATCGCCTTCGAGCTCAACGCGCTGGCCGCGGCCGCGAGCTACGGCTTCCAGCTCTGGCGAGAGCCCGAGATCTTCGAGCGCGCCCGGCGCTCGATGCGCCGCGTGCTCAGCTAGGGGAACTGCGACACGTTCACGACCGCTGTGCTTGAGTTCCCCGGGACGATGTACCGAAAAGTGGGGAGCCTGGTCATCGCAGCGGGAGTCGCGCTCGTCTTCGCGAGCAGCGCGTCGGCGGCGTCGTTCGACGCGCACGGGAGCGTCGAGCAGGTCTATGCGACCGGGCTCCCGAGCGGCGCGCAGGTCTCGCTGCTCGACTCCTCCAATCAGGCGATTCAGACGCGGACGGCGAACAACCTCGGCGGCACGCTGTTCCGCAACGTCGCACCCGGCGGCGGCTACCGGGTCCGGCTCGACTCGACCGAGGAGACCTCCGATCAGCTGACGGTGCTGACGACCCAGTCGGCCCCACCCGATCCGAGCATCTACAGCCAGTCGATCCCGTCGGACGGCTACGGCTACATGACGACCAGGGACGGGACCAAGCTCGCCTATTCGGTGCATCCACCCACTGACATCCTCAACGCAGAGGGCATCGATCTGCCGCCACAGGTTTCGACGCTTCTGGGCGCGCTCCCGGCTCCGACACCAATCACCCCCGGTCCGACGCTCGTCGAGTACTCGGGCTACGGGTACGCGAAGCCGGACGGCCCGGTGAGCGGCATCGCCGCCCTCGCCAACCTGATGGGCTTCACCGTGGTCGACGTCAACATGCGGGGCACCGGCTGCTCCGGCGGCGCCTTCGACTTCTTCGAGCCGCTCCAGAACCTCGACGGATACGACGTCGTCGAGACGGTCGCCCACCAGCCGTGGGTGTCCCACAACAAGATCGGGATGATGGGCATCTCCTACGGCGGCATCAGTCAGCTGTTCACCGCCCAGACCCAGCCGCCCGATCTGGCCGCCGTCGCGCCGCTGTCGGTCATCGACCAGACACAGACCACCCTGTATCCGGGCGGCATCCTCAACACCGGCTTCGCCGTCAACTGGGCCAAGGAGCGCCAGGACCAGGCCAAGCCTGCAGATCCGAGCGACCCGGGCAACGGGGCACAGCCGTACGCGGTCCAGCAGATCGCAGACGGCGACACCGTCTGCCAGGCCAACCAGACCCTGCACCCAGAGGCGACCGATCTGCTGGCGAAGATCCGGGAGAACGACCATTACGTCCCGGAGGTCGCCGACCCGCTGTCGCCGACGACCTTCGTCAACAAGATCAACGTCCCGGTCTACATGGCCTGCCAGTGGACCGACGAGCAGACCGGCGGCCACTGCCCGACGCTCGCCGAGCACATGACGGGCACGGACAGGAAGTGGTTCACCTACACCAACGGCGTCCACACGGACTCGCTCGATCCCGAGACGTACAACCGCCTCTACGACTTCTTATCCCTCTACGTGGCGCAACAGGCGCCGGCGGTCAACTCGCCGATCGTCCAGCTGAGCTGGCCGATCGCGATGCAGGCGATCTTCGGGATCAGCGGCCCGGGCGGCTCACCGCCGCTGGCGACGTTGCCGTCGGATCCGATCCAGACACAGCCGACGTACAACGGGGCCAGGTCCGCCTTCGAGGGCCTTCCCCAGGTGCGCGTCCTCTTCGACAACGGTGCGGGCAACGCCTCCAATCCGGGGTGGCCGTATCCGGCATTCGAGCACTCCTTCTCGAGCTTCCCGATTCCAGGCACGGAGGCCCGGGCCTGGTATCTGTCCCCGGGAGGCGCCCTCGCGGATCAGTCGCCCGGCACCGCTGCCGCCGACGGCTTCACCTGGGACTCACACGCCCGGCCTCCGACCGACTTCACGGGCGACACGGCGTCAGGCGAGAACGGGCTCTGGACCGCGACGCCCCCCTATGACTGGAGTCAGGACCCGGCGGGGAGCGCTGTCTCATACGCCACGGCGCCGCTCGGGGAGAACACGGCCGTGGTCGGTGCCGGCCGGGTCGATCTCTGGGTGCGCTCCTCCACGCCGAACGTCGACCTCCAGGCGACGGTCAGCGAGATCCGCCCCGACGGCAAGGAGACCTTCATCCAGAACGGCTGGGTCCGCACCAAGGCCCGCAAGCTCGACGAGGCGAAGAGCACCGAGCTCGAGCCGGTGCAGAGCCTCCGCGAGGAGGACTTCGCAGACATGCCCTCAGACCAGTTCGTGCCGGTCACGATCCCCCTCTACTACGAGGGGCACATGTATCGCGCCGGCTCCAGGATCAGGGTCCGGATCTCGGCCCCGAACGGCGACCAGCCGATCTGGGCCTTCGCCGAGGCGGACCCCTCCTCGCCGTCGCAGGTCGCAATCGCCTACGGCGGGTCGATGCCCTCGCGCCTGCTGCTCCCTGTGGTCCCGGGAGTGGACACCACGACGGGCCTGCCGCCGTGCCCGGGTCTGCGGGGCGAGCCCTGCCGCGACTACCTGCCCTTCCAGAATCAGACGGCCTCGCTGACCCCGCCCGTCACGGGCGATCCCGGTGGGCAGCCCGGCGGCGGCCCCGGCTCACAAAAGTGCAAGAAGCACAGGAAGAAGCACAAGCGCTCGGCCGAGTCCGCCAAGAAGAAGAAGTGCAAGAAGGGGAAGCCGGAGAAATAGCCGCGCCCTAGGGCGCCGACCTCCACTGCGCCCGCCACTCCGGCGCCTCGAAGCCCTCGGCCACATAGATCGTCTCGCGGGCGATCCCGCTATCCCGAAACTCGAGGATGCTGACG
>DASTAI010000265.1:0-4525 GCA_035712865.1 Solirubrobacterales bacterium | reverse complement strand
GCCCAACCGTAGGTCATCTCGCGGAGCTCGAGTGCGCGCAGCACCTCGGAGCGCGCGGCGCGGAACGGTCCGAGATCGGTCAGCGAAACGCCATAGAGCCACCGGATCAGCGTCGCTGCGAGGCGGTTCCCGAGCACGGCGTGCCAGGGCATGGCACCAGGCGCGAGGCCTCCGGCGAGCCGGGACCCGAGGACGATGTCCGCGCGTCCGTCGCGGATGGGATCGAGCAGGCGATCCAGCTCGCGCGGCCGATCGCTGTAGTCCCCGTCCAGGAACACGACGACCTCAGGGTCGTTGGCGGAGGAGAGTCCGGTCAGACAGGCCCGGCCGTATCCACGCCGGGGCTCGACGATGACCCGGGCGCCGCGCGCCGCGGCGATCTCCCGGGTCCCATCCGTCGAGCCACCATCGACGACCAGGACCTCGGTGACGAGGAACGCAGGAATGTCGTCGAGGACGCGCGCGATGGAACCCGCCTCGTTGTAGGTGGGGATGACGACGCTGACCCGCATTCCGTCGGCCTACCCCAGGCGCCACCCCGGATTGCGGCGAAGGATCAGGGCATCCACACCCCAGGCCCGCCCGGCCCGTGCCCAGGCGAGGGCGAAGGCGGCGACGACGTACATCGCGAGCTCCCAGGGCCAGGACGTGCCGAGCTCCGAGATCCACAGGCCGAGGAGGAACGCGCCGGCGGCAAGGGCCACCACCCGCGTCGCGAAGCCCGTGATCAGGAGCACGCCGAACCCGAACTCGGAGAGGGCCTGCAGCGGCGCGACGATCCGCGCGTTGGCCGAGAGCAGGTGCTCGATCGCCTTCCAGATGGCCGGGGCAGTTCCCTTGTTGATGTAGAAGTCGATGACGCCCTTGTAGCCAGCTGGCGTGTACGCGCCCTTGTGCAGGTTCTCGAAGAACGTCGAGAGAATCATCAAGCCGAGCACGATCCGGATCACGGCCAGCGCGCGCTGCTCTCGAGAAGGTCCAGCCGTTCCTTGTCCGTCCAAGGGACTCCTCCCTTTCCTTCGGTTCCGCGAGTCGTGGCGTCCCGACACTATCCCAGCGCGGTCGCGCAGGGGTCTTCTCAGCACACATGACGCGCTGCCGGGCGCGCGGTTACACGGCGGAGATTGCCGCCCGGATCAACGCGCGGGAGGAGTCGAGCCGCGTCCAGGGAGCCGCTCCCTGATCTCCTGAAAGACCCAGCTGTTCCCGTCCGGATCGCTGAAGGTGGCGAAGGAAGCGTAGCTCTTCCGCTCCGGGTCCGGGCCGGGGAGCGGCGCGCCCAGCGGGGCCGGCGTGTGGAACACCTCGGACACCGAGATGCCGCGGCGGACCAGGTCGCTGCGCGCGGCCAGGACGTCGAACACCACGAGCAGGACGCCCTTGAGGGAGCCGGGGGAGGAGGGCGTGAGCCCCTTGCCGAGCCAGATGGACGCGTCCGAGCCCGGCGGCGTGAACTGCACGACCCGTCGATCGCCGTTGACGAAGTCCGCGTCGAGGCGCCAGCCGAGCTGCTCGTAGAAACGCTTGGCCCGGTCGACGTCGGAGACCGGAACGATCACGACCTCGAGCTTCATGTCCATCGAGAGACTCCTTTCAGAGGGGGATCACCCACTGGCCGCCGGCGGTCGTGACGACCACCAGGTTCATCGACAGCAGCATCAGGTCGTAGTGCCATCCGCTGGCCTTCTCGCCCCAGAAGCCCGTCTTCCAGGCGAGCACCTTCTTCTGGATGGCCCCGAGGCCGATGAGCATGAGCCCGATCGCCGCGGGCTGGATCAGGACCCCGGTGAGGAGTCCGAGACTTCCCAGGACCTCGGCCACGCCGAGCGCCACGGTCACGGGCACGCTCAGCTCGACACTCTTCGCCCGGCCGGCGGGGTCCTTCAGATCGAAGTAGCCGCTCGCCCCGAAGACGATCGCGACGACCAGGCGGAGGACGAACAGGGCGAGGTCCTCGAAGGTCAGCAGCGAAGGGAAGGTGACGTGCAGGGTCATGGGCTCTCGGCTCAGCCGAAGGTGAAGGAGAAGGCTCCCGCTCCAGGCGCGAGGAACTCGATCTCGAAGAGGTGATCGGCGATCGGACCGGGCTGCCGGATGAGCTGGTACATCCTCTGCTCGCCGAGCGTCCCCTGGCCATCCTGATCGACGTCGACCCCGTGCGCGGCGCCTGGCGGCTTCCCGTCGAGGAGCACGCGGAAGCGGATCTCCTTGCCGCGCGTCTCCGGGGCCATGACGAGGTTCACGTCACGGGCGTGGAACCGGTAGGCGATCCGGCCGCCGGCCGCGCCGACCACGGCCCGGTCGCTGGAGATCGTCCAGGTCCCCGAGACGGCCCAGCTGTTGAGGTCGAGGCGCGGCGGAACCGTGTACGCACGAGCGACTCCCGGCTGGATCCCACCGGGCGAGGCGAAGTTCTCGGTTCGCCGCAGGCCGAGGTAGTTCTCCCCGGAGCGGAGATCTTTCCAGTCTGCCGCCTTCTCGAAGCCTTTCCCGTCCACGACGGTCGGCCTGGGATCGACCTTCGTCTGCCCGGCCTCCGCCAGGAGCTTCCGGATGACCTGATCGGCCTCCTCGTACCCGTCCTCGCCGAACACCGTGTGCCGGATCCGGCCCTTCGAATCGAAGATGTACAGCGCTGGCCAGAATTCGTTTCCGAAGGCCCGCCAGATCGCGAAGTCGTTGTCGACGGGGACCGGATAGCCGATGCCCATCTCCTTCACGGCCTGGCGGACGTTGTCCAGATCGTGCTCGAAGGCGAACTCCGGAGAGTGCACGCCGATCAGGAGCAGGCCCGAGCCGCCGTACCGTTGCACCCAGGCGCGGAGCCAGGGGACCGTGCGTCGCCAGTTGATGCAGGTGTACGTCCAGAAGTCGATCAGGACGACCTTGCCGCGCAGCGCCTCGGCCCCGATGGGCGGCGAGTTCAGCCAGGTCGTCGCCCGGGCCAGAGAGGGGATCATCGCTTCGGGTTCGGCGGGGGATGGGGGCGTGACCATGTGGGCTCCGCTGTGGCCGTGCGCTGGAGCTTCCCCGGCGTTCACCATGAGCGCGACGAGGAGCGGGTAGAGGGAGTGCATGTCGTTCTCCGGAGCTCGTCAGATCGAAGCAGCGAGACCTCGCGCCGCAGGGAGCGCCTCACAGGATCTCTTCGATCAGGTGAACCGGTCCATCGGGTCGAATCTCCGCCCGGCCGATGGCCAGCATCCGGTTCAGGAACGCGTAGCTCGGCGAGGCGGTCTCGAAGCGCGGCGCGGTGCGGAAGTAGGGACCGCCAGGAGCTCCGTCGTCGCGGATGCCTTCGAAGGTCATGTGGATGAGCGCACCATCTTCGGTCAGCAGAGTGATCCGCAGGTCGAGCTCGATGGAGCCGTCGGGCCGCTTGACGGTCCAGTCGTCGCCGCCCGGGAGGACCCTGCCCCGGAGCCGATCTCCCTCGAAGGTGCCGCCGGTGATCGGAAAGGTGACCCGGGTTCCGTGGGGCCCTGCACCGATGTCCTGCGTCGGCGCGGTGCTCAGACGAAGCGTCATCAGCGGTCGTGCCTGCATGCCGGCCCTCGAGTGCTCGGAAGATGGTCGCGTCACAGGATCTCTTCGATGGTGTAGATCGGCCCCTCCGCCCTGCGATCTCCGCTGGAAACGGCAAGGAGACGATTGAGGAACGCGTACCGGCCGTCGCCCGTCTCGAAGCGAGGAACGGTCCGGAAGTAGTAGGCCGACGGGTCGACCCTCTCCCCTCGTCCGAGCGCGGCGATGACCTCCGGAGGCCCGTGACGGAGCCCGAAGGAGGTCATGTGGATGAGCGCACCGTCGTCGGTCTCCAGCGTCAGGCGGAGGTCGAGCTCGAGGACGCCGTCTCCACGCAGGAGCGTCCAGTCCCCGCCGCCCGGGAGTACCCGGCCGCGCAGCCGCGGTCCCTCGAACCGACCGTCGCTGATCGGCGCCGTGACGCGGGTTCCGTGCGGCACGGGTCCGATCCTCTGTGGGGCGGCCACCGTGACCTGCAGAGTCATCAGGAGACGCGAGTTCATCGGTCACCTCCGGCTCCGGAAGCACGCCGCATGCTAGGAGATCCCCGGCTGGCAAACGTCCGTCGAGAGCCGGGCGATTCCTTCCCGGCGAGGTCGGCCGATGCGTCTCGACACGGACGAGCTGTGTGAGGCCTGTGTGAAGACGCGCCGCCGGGAACGGGCCGGGCGAGGCGGACACGCGCCGACGGTCCCGCTCATCCCGTCGCCGGGGGAGGGTTGCCGTCGACAATCGGACAATCGCGACGGGGATCGTGAACGTGCACGGCACGCCGGATCCCCGGTGCGTCGCTCGTTCGACTCCAGGCCCCACCGTCGCCGAGGCGGCGGGGCTCCGGGTCTAGCGTGGGGCTCCCGGCGACGAGGGCTCCAGCCGGATCCTGAAGGTCGACGAGGTCGAGGTCCGTCCATCCGGGAGCAGCGCCTCGACCTGCCACAGAAGGACCCGCCCGTGTTGCTGCTCGCCGATGGCGCCCTTCGTCCCGAGCTCGGCGAGCCCC
>DASTAI010000264.1:0-3902 GCA_035712865.1 Solirubrobacterales bacterium | reverse complement strand
CGATCACCCCGATCAGGCCGATCGCCCCGACGATCGCCTGGATAGCGTCGGCGACATCGGTTGTCACGTCGATCCAGCTCCGGAGGCTGATCAGCGCCAGCCCGGACAGCCCCGCCGCGATGACCACCGCGTCGATCGACTTCCGGCCCTCCTTCTCCCAATAGACGTCCTTCAGGTTGAGCCAGAGGGCGAACTCGTCGAGCGTGAGGCCGGTCCCGATGCCGAAGAACACCGCGACGACCTTGTCCCAGGGACTGCTCGGGTCGAGCGCGATCGCGATGTAGCCGTTGATCAGGAGCAGCAGGATCCCCCAGACGAGATGGTGGACGTGCGTCCCGCCGACAGAGACGTTCCCGGGCCACCACTTCACCTGCGCCTTGATCATGTGGGTGCTGGTGCGGATGAAGGCGAAGGTGACCAGGAAGGAGACGAAGAAGAGGAAATGCGCCTCGCGCCCGGTGTCGACGATGCCGTGCTGATAGGCGCTTCCGATGCTGGCCGTCGTGATCACGGCCGAAAAACTAGCGACGGCCCCTACGGAATCCCGCGAGCCGTCTCGCAGCTCTTCGCCGTGTCGGTGCCACCCCCGCCGCGGCAGGTGTCCTTGCCCCCGCCACCGCTGAGCTTGTCAGGGCCAGCACCGCCGCTGAGCCAATCAGCGGCTCCTCCCCCGCTCAGATTGTCGGCTCCGGAGCGGCCGATCAGGTGGTCCTGGCCGCCGCCGGCCGCCATGGAGTCCGCTCCGCCGCCGCCGACCAGCAGATCGGACGTGGCTCCCCCCACCAGGCGGTCCCGGCCGGGCCCCCCCTCGAGCGGCCGAGGCTGGCCATCGATCACACCACCGATCATCACCGGCAGCCCCTGGTCCGCATCGAAGGTGTCGCTGCCACGGCCGAGGTCGCCGACGATCGCGCCGATGTAGCCGGCGGCGCAGCTCACCTCCGGGGCGGTCAGATCTCCGACCTTGGCGTTGTCGAGGGAGCACGCCGCACCGCTGCCGTCGGGGTCCCCCAGCCCCTCCGGCGCGGTGATCGTGAGCCGGCCGCTGGGAGCCGTGAACACGCTGATCCGGTTGTCGACGCCCTGGAGGTCGTTGAGCGTGAGGACGTTCATCGACGCCGCGGTGGTGGCGCCGTGGCCGTGAACCGTGAGCACGTTCGCCCTCAGGGCCTGGCGGTGCGGGGCTTGCGCGGCCGCCGATGCGGCCGTCGCGAGCGCCAGGAGCGCGATCAGCGCAGCTGTTAGCAGAAGCCTCATCGGTTGCCATAACCCCTCCGGGCGCCGTTTGCTGCGCCCGGACTCCTCAGGGGACGAGCACGACCTTTCCGATGTTGCGCCGCTCGGCGATGAAGGTATGGGCCTCCCCCGCCCGGTCGAACGGGAATGACTCGGCGACCACCGGATCGATCTGGATCGTGCCGTCCTCGATCTCCTTGCTCAGCGGCTCGATCACGCGATCTAGTCCCTCCCGGTCCTGCCAGGCGAGCATGTTGAGACCGAAGATCCCCTTGTTCTCGCTCATCGACTGCAGGCTCTTCCACCACGGCACGGTGGCGAAGGGCATCCGCGCCAGGCTGCTCACGAGCTTCCGCATGTCTCGCCCCGTTCCGGCCGAGGCCTCGGTGAGTCCATACATGACGAGCCGGCCACCCTGTCGCAGGAGCCGGTAGTCCTTGCGGAAGTTCGTCGGGCCGGTGGCGTCCATGATCACATCGACTCCCTCTCCGCCGGTCAGCCGCCTGATCTCGCTCTCGAAATCCTGCGTGTGGTAGTCGATCGGGTGCTCGACCCCCTGCGCGCGGATCGCCTCGTGCTTCGAGGCGGAGGCGGTCCCGAAGATCTCGGCCCCTCGCGAACGGGCGATCTGCGTCGCCGAGATTCCCACCCCTCCGGCGGCCGCGTGGATGAGTACCCGCTCGCCCGCCCGCAGGCCGCCCATCATCACGAGCGCGACGTACGAGGTCGCGTAGTTGACGGGGAACGCGGCACCCTGCTCGTAAGAGAACCCTTCGGGCAGCGGAATGGCCTGATTCTCGGGGACGGTCACCATCGATCCCTGGCCGCCGAATCGGGTACCGGCCATCACCCTGTCCCCCGCCTTCACCGACTCGACCCCCTCGCCCACCGACTCGACGTCACCCGCGACCTCGTAGCCGAGGACACAGGGCGGACTGGGGGCCTCCGGATAGAGACCGACGCGCGCCATCGTGTCGGCGAAATTGATCCCCGCCGCCTTGACGGCGATCCGCACCTCGCCGGGGCCGACCGGCGGGTCCGGCCGCTCGTGCACCTGCAGAACCTCCGGCCCTCCATGGCCGGTCAGCACCACTGCCTTCATCACGCAGACCCTATCTAGAGTGAGACCGCTCGCCCGACGAAGAACCCATCCAGCTCGAGAATGCGATCGATGGTCGACTGGTTCACGGGGTTGTCGGTGGTGAGCGCCATCACGGCGGTGTCCACGTCGGGCTCGGCTCCGACCGCGGCTGAGACGATATTGACCCCTTCCTCGCCGAACACGCTCCCGACTCGGCCGATCATTCCGGGCTGGTCCGTGTAACGAAAGATTGCGAGGTGGTCGGCGAACGGCAGGAAGAAGTCCTCGCCCCAGACCCGAACCAGGTGGGGGATGTTGCGCGGCCCGACGCCAGTGCCCGCTACCTCCACGGAGCCCTCCCGACCGGGGAGCCTGACGACGACGAGCTCGGTGAAGTCCTCAGAGGTCGCGTCGCGAGTCTCGGTCAGCTCGATTCCCCGCTCCTCGGCCATATGCGGCCCGTTGACCAGGTTGACCGGCTCCTCCGTGTGGCCCGTGAGGATCCCGACGAGCGCGGCGATGCTCAGGATCCGCGTGTCCTGATCCGCGAGACGGCCGCGGAACTCGACCTCGACCCGGTCGGGAGTGCCGTCCGCGAGCGCCTGCGCGAGGCGGCCCAGCTTCTCGCAGAGCGGCACGAACGGCGCCAGCTGCTCCATCACCTCTGGGCGGACGGCGGCGATGTTGACCGCCGTGGTCACCACGCCGCCGGTGAGCGCGGCGGTCACCTGCTCGGCCGTGACCACCCCGGCGCGGTCCTGTGCCTCCTCCGTGGAGGCGCCCAGGTGCGGCGTGACGACGACGTCGTCGCGCTTCAGGATGGGATGGTCGGTGAACGGCTCCTCGGGGAAGACGTCGAGCGCCGCGCCGGCGACCTTGCCCGAGTCGAGGCCCGCGATCAGGGCATCGAGGTTCACCAACTCGCCCCGGGCGCAGTTGATGATCCGGACGCCGTCGCGCATCTTCCCGATCGCCTCGGTGTCGATGAAGTCGACGGTCTCCGGTGTCTTCGGAAGGTGCAGCGTGATGAAGTCGGCTCGCGCGTAGAGCTCCTCGGGAGTCTCGGCGCCCTCGACACCGAGCTCGCGGAAGCGCTCGGCGGTGACGAACTTGTCGTAGGCGACCACCGGCATCTCGAAAGCCCGCGCGCGTGCTGCGACGAGCTGCCCGATTCGCCCGAAGCCCAGCACGCCGAGCGTCTTGCCGTAGAGCTCGGTCCCCTTGAACTTGCTTCGGTCCCAGGCGCCGGCCGCGAGCGAGGCGTGCGCCTGCGGGATGTTGCGGCAGAGGGCGAGCATCAGGGCCATCGTGTGCTCGGCGGCGGCGATCGAGTTCGCCTCGGGGGCATTCGCGACGACGATCCCGCGCCTGGTCGCCGCCTCGACGTCGACGTTGTCGACCCCGGTGCCGGCGCGCCCGATCACCTTGAGCCGCTCGGCCCTGTCGATCAGGTCCGGGGTCAGCTTCGTCGCCGAGCGGATCAGGATTCCGTCGAATTCTCCGATGCGCTGCTCGAGTTCGCCGCCGTCCCACTCGAGTCCGAGCTCGACATCGAAGCTCTCCTCCAGCAGCTCCACCCCGGCGT
>DASTAI010000263.1:0-7135 GCA_035712865.1 Solirubrobacterales bacterium | reverse complement strand
AGCGCCGACCTCTATGCGCTCGCCACGCAGCTCGACGACATCATCGACGACATCGAGGAGGCCGCCGACTTCATGGGCCTCTTCCAGATCGAGGCGCCGATGGAGCAGGCCCACGAGCTCTCAATGATCCTCGCCCAGTCGTGCGACCAGGTCTCCGGGCTGCTCAACGACCTGCGCGGGTTCAAGGACCTCGAGGGCTACTGGGTGGAGATTCACCGCCTCGAGAACGAAGGGGACCGGGTGTGGCGGGAAGCTCTTGCGTCGCTCTTCTCGAACGGGATCGACCCGATGGTCGTGATCCGCTGGAAGGACATCTTCGGGCTCCTCGAGCGGGCGATCGACTCCACCGAGACGGCGGCGCATACGATCGAGGCGATCGCCGTCAAACACGCCTAGCCTCAGTGCCGGAGACCGCCAGCGGCAGGAAGGAGTCGGAGCAGGAGCGTGCGGACCGCAACCTCTCCGACCTGTTGCAGGAGCTGCGGGTCGCATTGCCCGGGGTCCAGGTGCTGTTCGCGTTTCTCCTCACCGTTCCGTTCAGCAATCGCTTCAGCCAGCTCAGCCAATTCGAGGAGGATCTCTACTTCGGTGTGCTGCTCGCGACCGCGCTGGCGACGGTTCTGCTCACCGCGCCGACGGTCGGGCATCGCATCCTCTTCAGGCGGCAGCAGAAGGAGTTCATCGTGACCATCGCCAACAGCTTGGCGCTGGCCGGGATGTCCCTGCTCGCCGTGGCGATCTGTGGAGCGATCGCTCTGATCAGCAACTTCATCTTCGGCACCGCCACGGCCGTGATCTCCACCGGGGCGATCGTGGTCGCGTTCGTCGGTTTCTGGTTCTTCGGGCCCATCAAGCGCCGGGCCGAGCTCCCACCTCGCTGATTGAAAGTTCTCGTCTTCAGCGCCTCGATTGGGGAGGGCCACGACCTTCCGGCTCGCGTCCTGGCCGCCGGGATCCGCCGAGAGGCTCCGGGCGCCGAGGTCGAGATCGTCGACTCGCTGGCCTTGGTGAATCCGCTGGTGCGCCGGCTCGTGCTCGACAGCTCCCGCTTTCACTCCAAGTGGGGAAACAGGGTCTTCGACCTCTCCTACCGGCTGATCACGGATGTCCCTCCGACCCGCTGGTTCGCCGCGAGGCTGACCCAGTGGCTCGCCGCCAGGCCGATCCGCCGGGCGGTGCTGGAGCGGGACCCCGACGTGGTGGTCTCCACCTATCCCGGCTCGACCGAGGTGCTCGGCGATCTCCGCCGCCGCGGGAAGATCGATGTTCAGGTTGTCTCCGCGATCACCGATCTGGCGGCGCTGCGCTACTGGGCGCATCCCGGGGTTGACCTCCACCTGATCACCCATCCCGAATCGGAGGCGGAGGTGCGCGGGATCGCCCCGGCCAGCGCGATCGCCTGCGTTCGCGGCCTGACCGACGAGCGCTTCTACGAGCCCCGCGAGCAGGCGGAGGCGCGGCGGGAGCTCGGCCTGCCGCGCGACGGGCCCGTCGTGATCGTCTCGGGCGGAGGGTGGGCCGTTGGGGACCTTCAGGGCGCCGCCGAGGAGGCGCTCGCCCTGCCTGGAGCGACCGTGGTCTGCCTCTGCGGGCGCAACGCCGAACTGCGGTCCCGCCTCGGTGCCCGCTTCGGCGGAGAGCCGCGGGTCCGGGTGGAGGGGTTTACGGATCAGATGCCGGACTGGTTCGCCGCCGCCGACTTGCTCGTGCACTCGACCGCCGGGCTGACGGTGCTCGAGGCGATCATGAGCGGCTGCGGGGTCGTCTCGTACGGATGGGGGGTCGGACACGTCCGGATCAACAACGAGGCATTCGCTCGATTCGGCCTGGCCGAGGTCGCCGGCAGCCGCGAGGAGCTGCCGCCGGCGATGGCCCGGGCGCTCGCCTCCAAGCACGACCCGGACGGCTCGTTCGCCGCACTGCCGTCGGCCGCCTCAGTCGTGCTCGGGACTCTCGGCCTCGCCGACGGCGAGCTGGGCGACCGCGGGGGAACTCGCCAGGAGGCCGGCGCCCAGGGCGATCGCGACTAGGGCGGCTCCGAGAACCGCACCCCCGAGCGGCGTGTCGCCCCAACCCTCACCACCGACGAGGGGAGCGAGCACCACCGGGATCACGATCTGCATGACGAGCACGGTTGGCGCCACCCGGGTCGCGGCGAAGCGCTGCAGCGCCGTCGACTCGCTGATCAGGCCGATGATCACGACCGCCGCCACCAGTCCGGCCCAGAGCACGACGCCCACCAGGGCGCCGTCGGAGGCATCCTGCGCCACGATCTTGGCCACGAAGGCCGCCAGCCCATCGGCGGCTCCGGCGCTCGCGACGAGCAGCAGCATCGGGTGCGCGCTCCGCCGCACGAGGCTGATCGCGTACGGCGCGAGCGTCACGCCGATCAGGCTCGCCAGCGCGACGACGAGCCCGGTGCTTCTCTCGACGTCGGCCGTGTCGCGCGGGGCCGCCCAGGCGAAGACGGCGACGGACCCGATGATCAGCACCACCGCGAGCACCTCCCTCGGGCCGACGCTCTCGCCCAGCACCCGAACGCCGAGGGCGAGAAGGAGCAGCAGCCCGAGCGCGAGGACGGGCTGCACCAGGGTGAGCGGAGCCTGGGAGAGGGCCGCGATCTGGAGGGGCCAACCGAGCAGCGCGAGGGCGATCCCGCCGACCCAGACCGGGCGTCGGAGCAGATGGCCCACGAGCGACGGCCGCAGGGCGCGCTCGGGTGGCGCCCGCCTCGCCTCGAGCGCCTGAAGGGCATAGCCCGTCTCGTAGCAGCAGGCAGCGGCGAGCGCCAGGGCGAAGCCGAGAGCGAGCTCCCCGTCCATGACTGGCACCATCCTGCCATCCGAAGCCGCCCTCTCCTCCTCGGTGCAGCCGCCACGGCGGCCGCCTGGTGGTCACCCGCGCTCGCGCCGGTCGTGCCGAGCATCGCCGAGCTGCTCGGCCTGCCGCGGCGAATCGACGGCGCAGGCGCCGTTGCGCTGACCTTCGACGACGGGCCTCATCCGCAGGGGACGCCGGCGGTGCTCGAGGCGCTCCGCGCGCGCGGCGCGACGGCGATCTTCTTCCTCTGCGGAGAGCAGGTCGAACGGGATCCCGCGCTCGCAGCGGAGATCACGGCCGCCGGGCACGCCGTGGCGGTCCACGGATACCGCCACCGCAACGCCCTGCGGCTGGCGCCCCGGACCTTCGTCGAGGACCTGGAGCGCGGAATCTCCTCGATCGAGATGGCAACCGGCCGGCGCCCGGACCTTTATCGCCCGCCCTACGGGATCTTCAGCTACCCCGGCATCATCGAGGTCAGGGCTCGGGGGCTCGCGCCGCTGCTCTGGTCCCGCTGGGGACACGACTGGCGCGCTGACCGCTCGCCCGAGGCGATCGCGACCGAGGTGGCCGATGACCTCCGGGCCGGCGACGTCCTGCTGCTTCACGACGCCGACCACTACAGCCAGCCGGAGTGCTGGCGCGGCACGGTGGCGGCACTGCCGCGAATCCTCGATGCCGTCGAGGACGCGGGGCTGACGACAGCTAGCTAACGGTATCCGTGGCGGCGGTTTCCTGGTCATCGCGCAGCCGCATGGCCGCAGTCGCGACGACCAGCGCGATCGCAAGGCCGATCGCGACCAGCGCAACCGTCCCCTTGTGCGGGACGCCGAGGTTGAGCAGGTGGCGAGTCCAGGGCACGGTCTCGAGCAGGACGTAGCCGGCGAGCAGCCAGCCCGCGATCACACCGCCGCCGGAGGGGCGGCGGCCGCCCGGGCCCAGCGGCAGCAGGCTGAGAGCCGCAAGGATCGCGATCAGGCACGTGATCGCGACGTACCCGCCCTGTCCGGTCCCGAAGTCGTCGCTTCTGAAGGCGAGCATCGATGGGATCACGGTGCCCGCGAAACAGGCGAGCGCCACGATCCACGCGCTGGGCCTGGACTGAGCGGCGGAGCTCGCCCAGGCGGGCAGGCCGGTCCGGACGCGAGAGAGGGCGACCGCGGGGGCGGGGTCGGCGGCCGGCGCCTCGATGGGCTCGGCGGCCTGGGCGCGCTCGGGCGCCACCCAGGCGAGGTAGCGCCGAACGCCCTCGCTGAGGGGGGTGGAGGCCTGCCAACCGAGTTCCCTGGCGGCGCGCTCGTTGGAGATCACCGCGCCGCCGAAGTCGCCGTTCCGGCCCGGGGTGTGCTCGATCTCCGTGTCGCCGACGAGGTCGGAGACGACCTCGGCCAGCTCACGGATCGTGACGGTCTCGTCGCCGGCCAGGTTGTAGATGCGGTCTTCGCCGGCCCGCTCGACTGCCGCGACGACTCCGTCGGCCAGGTCCTCCACGTACACGAAGCGGCGTGTCTGCAGACCGTCCCCGGCGATCGTCAGAGGCTCGCCCTCGAGCGCCTTGGAGATGAAGATCGGGATCACCGCCGAGGGCCGGGCGCGTGGGCCGTACGGGATGCCGAAGCGCAGGATGGTGCAGGGGACGTCGTAGAGCTCCGCGTAGGACGTGCAGTACATCTCGCCGGCGAGCTTGCTGGCCGTGTAGAGATGGTCCGGCATGCCGATCGGCGACTCCTCGTCGATGACGCCGTCGCCCGAGTTCCCGTAGACCCAGATCGTGCTGCCGTAGAGCACCCTGGTGCGGGTGGCGCGCGCGGCCTCCAGCACGGCGAGCGTGCCGCGCGCGTTGCACTCCTCCGCCGGGACGGGCTGATCCGCGACGACCCCGACGTCCGCGTAGGCGGCCAGGTGCACCACGGCCTCGCAGTCCTCCATCGCCTCCCTCAGCGTCTCGCCGTCGAGCAGGTCGCCGATCGTCTCGTCGACCTCGCCCGGCTGGTGGTGCGGGGAGGGGCGCAGGTCGTAGATGCGCGGCTGGAAGCCGGCCGCAGCCAGCTTGTCGACGACATGCGAGCCGATGAAGCCCGAGCCGCCGGTCACCAGAACGCGCCTCATGCGGTTCCCTCGGCCGCAATCTGCTCCGACTCGAGCGCCGGCGCGTAGTAGAGCGGCACGCACCAGTGGTTTTCGGCGACCCAGTCCGTGTTCGGCAGGTCGTCGCCGGTGCCCATGATCCGGTGGCAGGGGTCCTCATAGACCTTGCCGGTGGAGCGCTCGATCGGCTCGAAGACGATGTACTTGTAGAGGCCCGACGTCATTCCCTCGGGAAGGTCGAGGTGAGTGGAATAGACGGGGTCGAGCCGCTCGCGGGCCACCTCGTTCTTGCGGGCCACGATCTCGTCCAGTCGCTCCGTCTGCACGAGGCCGATCGCCGCGGTGAACTCGCTCATGCGCAGGTTCAGCCCCTCGACGAGGTGGTCCGGCTTGCCGTAGTTCCGAAAGGCGCGGGCGTGCTCGAGCAGCTCCTCATCGGCCGAGACCAGCATGCCGCCCTCGCCCGTCGAGATCGTCTTGGTGGCATAGAACGAATAGGCGCCGGCGTCGCCCCAGGTGCCGGCTCGGCGCTCGCCCCAGCGGGCCCCGTGAGCGTGGGCGCAGTCCTCGAGCAGGAAGATGCCGTGATCCCGGCAGTAGGCGGCGATCCGCTCCACTTCGAAGGCGATGTGGCCGCCGATGTGGACCAGCACCGCGGCGCGTGGCCTGTGGCGCTCCGCCTGGCGCTGGAAGTCGCCGAACGACATGCAGAGGTCGTCTCGATTGCAGTCGACGAAGACCGGCTCCGCGCCCGCGTGCACGATCGCCAGCGGCGTCGCCATGAAGGTGTTGGAGGGGCAGAGGACCTTCTCGCCCCTGACGCCGGCGAAGTCCAATGCCGCCTGGGCGGCACCGCTCCAGCCTCCCGTCGCGACCGACCCGACTCCGTGGAGGTCGGACCAGGCCGCCTGGAACCGCGCGGTCATCTCTCCCTCCGACCAGCGCTCGGACAGGACGATCTCGTCCCACAGCTCGTGCAGGCGGGGCAGGTCGCGGCGATCGAAGCCGATCGCGAAGTGGCTGTGGTCGGCAGGGGTCAGTTGGAAGAGAAAATGAGCGGGCAGGCGGCCACCGGGGCGCCAGGAAAGACTATTGATTCGGGCGGAGCTATTGCTCGCCTAAAGCGGGCGAAAAAAGGCGGCAATACCGCCTTCATCGGGCCGTGGTCAGGCGTGCAAGTCGGCGCGCAGCGCGGCCAGCTCGGACTGCATCTCCTCGAGGAAGGGAGTGTCCGGATCGGCCTCGTGCAGCTCCTCGACGTCCTCCTGCCAGAGCTCCAGGCGCTCCTCGAGGGTCGTGCCGAGCCGCTCGCCGCAGGCAGAGCGGTCAGCCGGGGCGATCTTGTGCCAATCCCGCATGTTGGCCACTCGGTCCGCCGCGTAGATGGTCACGGAATCCCCGCCGGACTCCAGAACCCGCTTTCGGAGCGCACGCTTGCGCGCGCCGTAGCCCCCGATCTCGGGATCCTCGCTCAGGTAGTCGACGAGGATGGCGACCTCCGGTCCGAAGCGCTCCCGGATCTCGTCGAGCTCGACGTTGGTCTTCTCGACGACGTCGTGGAGGTACGCGGCAGAGATGATCGGCCCGTCGAACCCGGACTGCGCCAGCAGATCGGCGACCGCGATCGGATGCTCGACGAACTGTTCCCCCGTCTGCTTGCGGTGCTGACCGAGGTGAACGCGCCTGGCGAAGGTCAACGCAGCATCCGGAGGCTGCGAGGTGATTCCTGGATGGAGTCCGGTCGAGACCTCAGACATCGGGTGAAACGCTAACGACGAAGTACCGCTTTCTCAATCAGCGTCCCTCGGATCTTCCCAAATTCGAAGGAGTTGCGTACACAAAACGTTCACATGGCTTGGGATTTGCAATGGTCGGCCTTGAGCCAGGCGGATTCTCCGCCCGGTCGACCCTGACCTAGAATCGCTCCGGTGCTCCAGACCGTCCGGAACGTGGCGATCATCCTCGCCCTCGCGGCGATCGTCGATTTCCTGCCGGGCGGCGGGGCGGCCGCGGCCACGGTGATGGCGGCGTTGACCCTGATCTTCCTCGCGGCGATCGCCTGGTTCGTCTACCGCCTCTACCGCGAGCAGCAGCTGACGCTGGTGACGCTCACCGACCCCCAGAGGGCCGGTCTCTTCGGCGCCCTGGGCGCGATAGCGCTGCTGGTGGTCGCCTACGACGAGTTCAACTCCTGGAGCGGGGGCCTCCTGGTCTGGGTCGCCCTGAT
>DASTAI010000262.1:0-12058 GCA_035712865.1 Solirubrobacterales bacterium | reverse complement strand
GACGGCCGCGCCCGTCTCCAGGGCCAGCCGACCGAAGCCACGCTTCGGCCGTGCCAGGGAGCCCGTCCGGTGTCTGGTCCCCTCCGGGAAGATGCAGACGGCGCCGCCGCGCTCCAGCACGTCCCGCGAGGTGATCAGGGTCTCGTCGTCGGACTGGCCGCGGCGCACCGGGTAGGCGCCGAGCCGGTTGAGGATCCAGCCATACCAGCGTTTCTCGAAGAGCTCGACCTTGGCGACGTAGAGGAGCGGGCGGCTCCACGGCAGCGAGGAGCCGATCACGAACGGATCGAGGAAGCTGCGGTGGTTCGCGACGACGATCAGCGGTCCCTTGACCCTGCCGTGCTCGCGTCCGATCCGCTCGAGTCGGAAGTAGGCGAGGAAGAAGGGGACGAGGATCAGGCGCGCGAGCCAGTAGAGCGGGCGGTTCACTCCGTGCTCGCGGGTGAAGCGGTGGTAGTTGAGCAGTCTCTCCTCGTCCATGCCTGCGTCTCCGTTTCCCGGCGCAGTAGATCGAAACCCCGCACCGCCGGCCAGTTACAGGCGGGCGTTCTCTACCAGGCCGCCTCGAGAATCCTGTCGAGGTCCGAGGCGTCCACCTCGCCCGGGGTCATCTGCTGTAGCTCTGAGCGGGCCATCGCCCCCTCGACCACCTCGCCGGTACGGCTGCGATCGGCGCCCAGCTCACCGATCCGGCGATGGCCGCCGAGCTCGTCGATCCGTTCGCGCACCGCGACCGGGTCGGCGCCCAGAGCCTCGGCGAGCGCCTCGACCTGTTCCGGGGCGCGCGAACGCATGGCCTCGGTCGTGTGCGGGAGCAGCGCGGCGTAGGTCTCCGCGTGCGGAACCCCGAGGACCCGGACCGTCGTCTGGCCGAGGACGTGGTGGAGGGCGAACCCGGCGCGGTCCACGGCGATCGCGCAGAGCAGCGCCCCGAGAGCGAGGGCACCGGCGTCCCGCTGGTCCGGCGGCTGATCGAGCGCGCCCGCGATCAGCTCGGCGCCGCGGAGCGCCGTCTGGCGTGAGATCGGGTCGGCCAGGGGCGTATAGAGGGAGTCCGCGCCGTGGGCGAGCGCGTTCATCGCGGTGGCGCGCAGCTGCGGCTCGGGCGCACTCGTCATCGCGTCCGCGTAGCCGATGACCAGCGAGGGACGGACGAAGCCGGCGACCTCCTGCTCTCGTCCGGCGGGGAGCCGGTGGAAGCCGGTGATCGGCGCGCCGGAGAGGGTGGTCGGGATCGCCGTGACCTCGGCGCCGGTCACCGAGGCGACCGCCTTGGCGCAATCGATCACGCGGCCGCCACCGAGGGCGACCAGGCGGCCGGCGTCGGCCTCGTCAACGAGCTCCGCGGCGGCCCGGTCGACGGGAAGGTCGGGCACGAGGCGGATGGTGTCCGCTGTCTCGCGCAGGTCCTCGGCGTCAACCAACGCGCGCTCGGTGGAGAGCAGCTCGAAGCCCTCCCACCCGCGCCGGAACAGAGTCTCGGATGGCTCCGTGATCGGACCGCCGTAGATCAGCAGGGTCCGCCTCTCATCAGTGTGCTCAACCCACTCCCCCCTCGCGGGCGGCCTCAGTTCGTTCAGCTCCAAGAGCCCGGAGTGGGACTCGAACCCACAGCCTCCTAATTACAAATCAGGTGCTCCACCAGTTGAGCTATCCGGGCGCCCGAAGAAGAGTAGGCGCGAGGCCCGAGCGAAGCCGCCGCCGGCTACTCCTCGTCGTCGACCTCGTCGGTGGAGTCGTCGGGGTTGAGGAGATCGTCGACGCCCTCGGCGATGCACTCCGACATCGCGTAGTCGAGCGAATCCGTCGGCTCGTCTCCGTAGATGTCGATGAAGTCAGCCGCACCGAAGTCCGCCAGGTCCTCCTGGCAGTCCTGGGCGGCGGGGCCGACCGCGGCGGCGACTTGGCCGCGGTGCCGTCTGGTGCAGGCCCGCATGGCGCCCTTCCGCCCGTAGCGCTTGCGGAATGCTTTCTTGCCGATGCTCGCCCGCTCCTGGGAGCAGTGCTGCGCGGCCAGGCTCGAGACCTGACCAGCGGGCGCCGCCGCGGCGCCGGCGGGCAGCGCCAGCGCGGCGGCGGCGATGAGTCCCCCGATTGCGTGCCTGACCCTCACCAGGCGGATATCGGCAGCCACGGACGCAGGCGCCATCCCGAATTTCCTGCCTGGACACGTATCCGCGGGGCACGGCATACACTCGCCGCGTGCCCGGCCGGCAGAAACTCGGCGATTCGCTCAAGGAGCCCGGCGCCGCGGCGGATCGCGGCAAATGGCTCGCGCGAGGCGCCTGGCTGCTCGCCGCGGCCGAGATCGTGCTCGCGGTCCGCAACCACGTCGCCGATCGCCTCACGCAGAAGGAGCGGCAGCGAATGCTCGAGATCGTGCGCTCGTCGAAGGGGCGCCCCTCGAATCTGTCGGACCGACAGCGGAAGGAACTCCGGACGCTGCTCGGCAAGGTGGAGCCGGGCGTGCTCGCGAAGAAAGTCGCGACCAGCCCGTTCGCCGGCCGCATCAGGCGCTCCAGGTAGGGCCTGAAACGACAGCGGCCGCCCCCTCTCGGAGCGGCCGCCGTGCCGTGTCGTACCACCATGAAACGGGTTGCTCCTCCGCTTCGCGTGCGGAGCACCCTCGCATCAAGAGCTAGATCTTCACCGCGCGTGAGTCGAGGTGGATGCCCACCTTGCGCTTGACCCGCTGCAGCGCGTTGTCGACCGTTTTCGTGTCGCAGTCGAGCCGCTCGCCGATCACCTCGTAGGAATGGCCGTCGAGATAGAGCGCCAGCACGTGGCTCTCGAGATCCGAGAGGACGCTCGTGAGGCAGGCGACCAGGCTCTCGAGCTCCTCGCCGGCGATCACCTGATTCGCCGGGTCGCGAACGGATGGACCTGGGAGAACCTCCTCAAGGGTCGTCTCGGAGTCAGGCCCCGCCGCGGCGGGCGTCTGGCTGAAGGAGACGTACTGGTTGAGCGGGGTGTGCTTGTTGCGGGTCGCCGTCTTCACCGCCGTGATGATCTGCCTGGTGATGCAGAGCTCGGCGAACCCGCGGAAGCTCGACTCGCGCTCCGGGCGGTAGTCCCGGATCGCCTTGAACAGGCCCAGCATCCCCTCCTGCATCAGATCGTCGGCATCCCCGCCGAGCAGGAAGTAGGACGAGGACTTGACGCGGACGAAGCGGCGGTAGCGCCGCACCAGCTGGTCGTAGGCGTCGGTCCGCCCGTTCTTGGCCAGGGCGACGAGGAACTCGTCGTCCGGGCCTGGTCCGTGGTGTCGGGCGCCGTCGGGGACCGCACGGGCCGGCACCACCGCATGCTCTTCGGTGCTTGGGGTGGGAACTGCCACAGCAACCTCCTCCTCTGAGAGAGTTCTGTGGCGCCCAGTTCCTCCCCTGAGGCGCCGGATGTGGGCTCTTCCATCAGGCTCGACCTGAGGTTCACCCTTTTCTCGCGGAGCAGCCTAATGGCGCGGATCCGCCGCTGTCAAGCACCGTTCGGGGCCGATGCAATTACCGTTGCAACCGCAGCAGCAGGGACGGCGCCTACTGCGGAGGCGTGCAGCTCTCGCCCTGCGCGCTGCCGATGCGTCCGAGGAGCTCGGCGAGCGTCAGCATCTCGTCCTCGCTGAGGACGTCGGCCAGCTGGCGCTCGATGTCCTCGATGTGGCGGGGCGCTGCGTCCCTGAGCTTGCTCAGCCCATCCTCGGTGAGGATCGCGTAGCTCACGCGCGCGTCCTCCTTGCAGGCGCCCTTGCCTACCAGCCCCTGGCTCTCGAGACGGTCGAGCAGCCGCGTGATCCCCGAGGGAGAGAGCCGCAGCTCGTTCGCGAGGTCGATCCGGCGCATGCCCTCGTCGCCGGCGCGCGAGAGCAGCAGCAGGCAGCCGTAGTCGTTGATGGTCAGCCCGTGCTGCGCGACCAGCGATGCGCTGAGCTCGCGCGTGAGCGTCGCGTAGGCGGTGGCGAGGCTCGCGAACGCGTCGGTCGACGGAAGTGTTTTAGTTGTCAACTGTTGTGTGCTCAAGTTTCTCTGCTAAACTCTTTGACAGGTCAAGTAATAGCTTAGCCCCCACGAAGGAGAGATTCAATGACCACAGCACAGGCAGAGTCAACCATCCCGACCGGCACCTGGCAATCCGATCCGGTGCATTCGAGCGTCGGCTTCTCCGTCCGGCACGCCGTCGGCACGTTTCGCGGCGGCTTCGGGCAGTTCGAGGCGACCCTCAGTGACGCATTGGGCGAGCCGCGCCTGACCGGGCGCGTCCCGGTGGATACGGTGCAGGTGAAGGAGGAGAACCTCGAGGCGCACCTCCTCTCGCCTGAGTTCTTCGACAAGGACCAGGCGCCGGAGATCGGCTTCGAGTCCAGCAAGGTCACACTCGAGGACGACAACCTCGTCGTCGAAGGCGAGTTGACCGTCAAGGGCAACAGCCGCAAGGTCGTCGCCACGGGCGACATCAACGGGCCGATCCCCGGTCCGGACGGCAACGACCGCCTCGGCATCGATCTCGCGACCGTCGTCGACCGGCACGACTTCGGCCTCGACTGGAACATGGACATGCCGGACGGCTCCAAGATGCTGGGCGACGAGGTCACCCTCAGCGTCCACCTCGAGCTCGTGAAGGAGGCCTAACGATGAGGGTGCTCGCGATTTCCGGAAGTCTCCGTCGCGACTCCCATAACACCGCTCTCCTGCGGACGGCGGCGGAGCTCCTGCCGCCGTCCGTTGAGCTGGAGTTCTTCGACGGACTGAAGCTCGTCGAGCCCTACGACCAGGACGACGACACTGGCCGTGGCCCGGAGGGCGCACGCAGGCTGCGCGACGCAATCTCCTCCGCGGACGCTGTCCTGATCGCCTCCCCCGAATACAACTCGTCGATCGCCGGCGTTCTGAAGAACGCGCTCGACTGGGCCTCCAGGCCCAAGGGCAACAACGCGCTCTGGGGCAAGCCGGCGGCCGTCGTCGGAGCGAGCACCGGCATGTTCGGCGCCGTCTGGGCGCAGGCCGAGGCACGCAAGGTCCTGAGCGCGAGCGGCGCCCGCGTGATCGACACCGACCTGCCGGTCGGTCATGCCGAGGAGGCCTTCGGCGACGATGGCAAGCTCGCCGAGATCGAGCTCCGCGATCGCTACACCGAGATCCTCGACGAGCTGGTCGCCCTGGCCGAGCAGGTCGGCGACGGCACCTCGGGCGGACAGCCACAAACGCTGGCCGCCTGACCTCATAAGGGGCCGCGGCCGACGCGGCCCCTCGCATAGGGTTCCGCCCGATGGAGAGACGGCAGGGCATCGACCGGCCGAACGAGGACGCCTTCGCGGCGTTCTCCCAGCGCGCCGGAGAAGGCCCCGTGTACATGCTCAACCTGCTCGAGTTCCGTCCCGATGGCGGAGCCGAGCGCTACGCCGAATACGGCGACGCCGTCGCGCCGCTGCTCTCCCGCGCGGGGGGCAAGCCGGTCTTCGCGGGCCGGCCGACGGAGTCGCTGATCGGGGAGGGCGCGTGGGACCTGATGCTTCTGGTCTCCTACCCGACCCGGCAGGCGTTCCTGGACATGATCTCCTCGGCCGACTACCAGGCAATCGAGCATTTGCGCAGCGAGGCACTCTTGCGTTCCGAGCTCCGGGCGATGGACGCCATCGACACCGGAGCGCTCGGCGAGTCGGGCTAGCCGGCCCGCTGCCGCCGAGCCTCGAAGAGGATCACCGCCGCGGCAACCGAGGCGTTCAGCGACTCGACCAGACCCGCAACCGGGATCGAGACCAGCTCGTCACAGACGGCGGCCACCCGCGGGCGCAGCCCCGAGCCCTCTGAGCCCAGCACGAGGACGGCTCGGCCCGTCCAGTCCACGTCCGTGTAGCGGCGTTCGGCCTCGGCCGCCGCGCCGTAGACCCAGGCGCCCCCCTCCTTCGCCTCGCCGAGCCAGTCCGCCACGTTCCTGACCCGTGCCACGGGCAGATGCTCGACGGCGCCGGCCGAGGCCTTGGACGCGGCCGGCGTGATCGAGGCGGCCCGCCGCTCGGGAATCACCACCCCCGCCGCACCGGCGACCTCGGCCGCCCGGCAGACCGCGCCCAGGTTGTGCGGGTCCTGTACCTGGTCGAGGACGACGACGAGCGCGTCGTCGGCTTCCAGCAGACGGGTGGGATCGGCGTACGGATACGGGTCGACCTCGGCCACCACGCCCTGGTGATCCGGCGACCCGGCCAGGCGCTCCAGCTCGTCCGCGGGAGTATCGGGCGCGCTCCAGACGCGGTGCACGCGGCGCCTGCCCCGCTCCGCCTCGGCGACGGGGCGGCGTCCGTAGATCCGCTCTCGCTCGGGCACCGCTACCGTCGGCGGACCAGGCGCGCGCCGCCCGCCTCGTCGCGGACCTCCCAGCCCATCTCGGCGAGGCGGTCACGCAGCGAATCGGCCCGCGCGAAGTCCTTCTCGCTCCGCGCCTGCTCGCGCTCGGCCATCAGCTCGCGGGCCTCCGCGGGCACTTCCTCTTCCCCGGCCAGAAGCGATTCCAGCCCGAGCAGCGGCAGGAGCTCGGCGAGAACCTCTCGCGCGCCCGGAAGCTCGCGCTTGTTGCCCTCGTTGACGATCTCGAAGAGAGCCGCGAACGCCTGGGGCGTGTTGAAGTCGTCGGCGAGAGCATCGAGGAAGGTCCGGCGCATCTCCGTCAGGAACTCGTCTGGCTCGCCGGATGGGGCGTCGAGAAGGTAGTTGCGAATTCGCTCGATCCCGGCGGCCGTCTGCTGCAGCTGCTCGTCGGAGAACGCCAGTGGCTGCCGGTAGTGCCCGGAGATCAGATAGGCGACGACCGTCTGCCCGCCGTAGCGCTCGATGGCCTCCGAGAGCTGGAAGATGTTGCCGACCGACTTCGACATCTTCTCCTCGTCGATCTGGACCAGGCCGTTGTGCATCCAGATCTCGGCCAGCGGGAGGCCGCGCGCCGCCTCGGTCTGCGCGATCTCGTTCTCGTGATGCGGGAAGAGGAGGTCGATGCCGCCGCCGTGAATCGTGAAGTCGGGCCCGAGTTCCTTCTCCGACATCGCCGAGCATTCGATGTGCCACCCAGGCCGTCCCTTTCCCCAGGGAGAGTCCCAGGAGGAGTCCTCCCCCTCCTTGTGGCCCTTCCAGAGGGCGAAGTCCAGCGGATCCTCCTTCAGAGCCGCGGTGCCGGCCTCCTCGCCCTGATCCATGTCTTCCGGATCGCGATTCGAGAGCTTCCCGTAGTCCTCGAAGCTGCGCACGCGGAAGTAGACGTCTCCGTTCGCCTGATAGGCGTGACCGGAATCGATCAGCGACTGGATCAGGGAGACGATCTCCTCGATCGTGCCCGAGGCGCGCGGCTCGGCGTCGGGCCGTTCGAGGCCCAGGGCATCCGTATCGGCCTCGTACGCGGCGGTCATCTCGGCGGCGTACGTCTCGGAGGGCTCACCCGCCTCCTTCGCGGCGTCGTAGATCTTGTCGTTGATGTCGGTGACATTGATGACCAGCTTCGCGTCGAGACCCTCGTGCTCGAGGAACCGCTTGAGCAGCGTGAAGACGACGTAGGGCCGGGCGTTGCCGATGTGGATGCGCCCGTAGACGGTCGGACCGCAGGCGTAGATGCCGACCTCCCCGCGCCCGTCGGGGTGGACCTCACGCGCCTCGCCCGTGAGGGTGTCCTGGATGCGAATGGCGGCCACGGGCGGATGCTATTCGCGCGCCTCCTCGGCCGATCACGCAAATTCCGCGCGGAATCAGTCGAGTGGGCCGCCGTGAACGGGAACAACCGTTCGGGGCAGTACCCTGACGGGGCCGTGAGTGAGGTCTCATCGGAGGGGCAGCGGCTGAGCCAGGTGGAGGCGGCATTCGCCTCTCTGCCCGAGCGCTACCTCGGCGCGGACCACGACTTCAGTGCCAGCTACCGGATCGAGATCGACGACCTCGGAGTGAGCTGGGCGGTCGAGCTGGATGAGCAGAGCTGCCGGGTCACGGTCTCGCCGGAGCGGGATCCGGACGTCGTCATCGGGACCGACGCGGCGACCTGGCTCGCGCTTCGCGAGGGCGGGATCTCGGGCCTCGACGCCTTCCGCTCCCGCCGCCTGTGGGCGAGGGGCAACCTGGACCTCGCCATCGCGTTCGAGGGCTTCTTCCAGCGCCCGTTCGGGCGTCCTCCGCTGCTCCGCATCCACGAGGTGAAGGCCGGCAAGGCGAGGATCTCGACGCTGACCGCCGGGGACGGCATCGAGACCGTGATCCTGATCCACGGGCTGGGCAGCAACAAGACGAGCTTCTTCGAGACCGTCTCGGCTCTCAGCCCCCAGCACACGGTCCACGCCATCGACCTGCCCGGCTTCGGCTCCTCATCGAAGCCCCTGCGGGCCCCCTACGACGCGGCCTGGTTCGCGCGCTCGGTCTGCCGGTTCATGGACGCGGTGGGGATCGACCGGGCCCATCTGGTCGGCAACTCGCTCGGCGGCCGGGTGGCGATCGAGGTCGGCCTGCGCGACCCGGGAAGGGTGCAGAGCCTCAGCCTCCTCTGCCCTTCGATGGCCTGGCGCCGCCGCCGGCAGTTCGTTCCCGTCGTGAAGCTGCTGCGGCCGGAGCTGGCCGCAATCCCGCACAGCCTGGGAGGCCCGCTGGTGCGCCAGCAGTTCTGGACCATGTTCTCCCGGCCGGAACGGATCCATCCTTCGGCCGCCGACGTCGCGGTCGAGGAGTTCCTGCGCACGTATCGGTCGGTGAACGCTCGAGTGGCGTTCAGCGCCTCTGCTCGCCACATCTACCTGGAGGAGCCGAACGGGCCGCGCGGCTTCTACACGCGCCTGCGGGAGCTCGAGCCTCCAGCGATGTTCGTCTGGGGAGACGAGGACCCAGTGGTGCCGCCGGCCTTCTCCCGCTATGTCGCCGAAGCGCTGCCGAGCGCGCGTCAGGTGGTCCTCGAGCAGTGCGGGCACGTCCCCCAGGTCGAACACCCGGTCGACGCCAACGCACTCGTACACGACTTCATCCGGCACGCGCAGGCGTCGGCCCGAGAGCGGGCCGCCAAGCGCCTCGGCAGGGCCGCCCGACGGCTCCAGGGCCGCATCAACGGCAACGGGCGTCCCGCGGCGGCCCGCCAGTCCAGCCCGTCGGAGATCGCAGCGGACGCAGCGGACGCTGCCGCCTAGCCGTTCACACGACCTAGAATCGGGCGCATGCCAGAGAGCGATGCAGCCACCGCTGCCCGCGAGCAAGAGCGGCAGAGCCAAAACGGAGGCGAGCCGGGATCGGACCGCCGCGCCTTCGGTGCCCCCTCGCTGCTGAAGCGCTTCTTCGGCGAGGTCCAGAACAGGCTCACGGCCGACCTCGACGATCGCGACCCGGACTTCATCCGAGAGAACCTCTCTCTGAGCTGGCTGATCTCCAGCATCTGGTTCCGCGGGGAGGTGCGAGACATGGAGCGCATCCCGGAGGAGGGCCCGGTCCTCCTGGTAGGCAACCACTCCGGCGGGAACATCACCCCGGACACGATCGTCTTCACGCTTGCCTTCAACACGTTCTTCGGCGTCGAGCGGCCCTTCTACCAGCTGGCGCACAACCTGGTCCTGACCTCACCCGTGGGCCCCTACCTGCGCAGGTTCGGGACCGTCGCCGCGTCCCACGAGAATGCGCGCAAGGCGCTCGACTCGGGTGCGGCAGTGCTCGTCTACCCCGGCGGCGACTGGGAGGTCAACCGGCCGACCTGGGAGGCGAACCGGATCGACTTCGCGGGCCGCAGGGGCTTCGTCAGGCTCGCTCTGGAGGCGGGCGTACCGATCATCCCGATCGTCTCAGTGGGCGGCCAAGAGACGGCGATCTTCCTCACCCATGGGGACCGGCTGGCAAGGGCGCTCCGGCTCGACAAGCTGCTGCGTCTGAAAACGCTGCCGGTGAACCTCTCGCTGCCCTGGCTGCTCAACATCGGGGACTTCCTCGGCCACCTGCCACTGCCGGCCAAGATCACGGTTCAGGTGATGGAGCCGTTCGATCTGCGCAAGCGCTACGGCCGCTCGCCGGACGTCGATCGGATCTACGACGACATCACCTCGGCGATGCAGATTCAGCTCGACGAGCTCGCCGCCGAACGCCGCCTGCCCGTCGTCGGGTAGGAATCCGCGTGCGGATCGAGCAGAAGGTCACCGTGGACGCGCCCAGGCATCTGGTCTGGGAGTACGTCACCGAGCCGGCCAACTACCCGGTGTTCATGGACGGGCTCACCCGCTGGGAGGTCGCGGGCGATCGACACAGCGGGCCGGGCGCCCGCTATCGCATGCTCATCAGGGTGGGCGCCGCGGACGTCGGCGGCCTGATCGAGATCGTCGAATGGCAGCCCGAGGGCGACATGGCCTGGAGCTCCGTGACCGGGGTCGACCAGAGAGGCCGCTGGCGTCTCCGCGACCTCGGGGACGACCGGACGCGGGTCACCTTTCGGTTCCAGTACGGCGTGGCCGGGGGAGGGATCCCCGGGCTGATCGCCGAGCGCGTCGCGGCCATCTCCCTGAACCGCCGCTTCCGGCTCTCGCTGCTGAACGTGAAGCGCGCGGTCGAGGACCGCGCGGTCGAGCTGGCCGCCCCTAGCGGCGCTCAGTAGGTCCGAAGGCGGCGGCCGCCGACGTAGTGGGTGCCGCCCGGATCCGCCGCCGCGGCAGCCTGGCCTCGCCGCTCGGCGAGCTCCTCGACGTTCGCGGCCTGAACACGCTCCTCGGCCTCCCGCTGGAGCCTGTTCGCCTCCTCGCTCAGGGCCGCGGCCGCCTCCGCACGCGCCCGGGCCTCGGCCTCCCGTGCGGCCCTGTCGGCCAGCCTGCGCAGCCGCTCCTCCGACTCGCGGCGCGTCTCCTCCCGCGCCTCGCGTACCCGGTTCTCCATCTCCCGCCGAAGCCCCTCGATCTCGCCCACCTCGGCCGTCGCCGCCTCGGCCCGCTCCTCCGCGGTGATCGCTCGCTGCTCGGCCTCGCCCAGCCGTGCTTTCAGCTCCCGCAGCTCCAGCTCGGCCTCCCCCGCCTTCGTCTCCGCACGCTGCCGGCGCTCGAGAGCGTCCTTGAGCGCCGCCTCAGCGCGGGCCACACGCCGTTCGGAGACGTCGACCTGCTCCATCCACTCCTCCGCCCGCTGCGCCCGGGCCTCCGCCTCCTCGGCCCGCTTCCGCGCCGAACCGACGGCCTCGCGCGCCTTCGCCGTCAGGTCATGCTCGACCCGCCTGGCGCGCTCGATGGCCTCACCGGCGGCCTCGCGCATGCTCGCCGCGGCGGCCTCGGCCGCGTCAGCCTGCTCCCGCGCCGCGAACTCGCGAGCCCGCAGCTCCTCGATCAGCTCGGACGCCTTGGCGCGGAACCGCTCCGTCGCGGCACGGGCCTGGTCGATCTCCGCTCGGATTGGTCCTCCAGTCGACTCGGACTGATCAGTCCGCGGGCTGGCGCTCGGCGAGCTCGCGCTTCAGGACCTTACCCGTCGCATTACGCGGAAGCTCTTCGAGAAAGACGATCTCTCGAGGAACCTTGTAACGAGCGAGATTTTGCTTGACGTGGCCCTTCAGGTCCTCCTCGCTCACGTCCTTGCCCTCGACCCTGACGACGAAGGCCAGCAGGCGCTGTCCGAACTCCTCGTCGTCGACGCCGATCGCCGCCGCCTCGTGGACAGCTTCGTGGTCCGAGAGCAGGTCCTCGACCTCTCGCGGAAAGACGTTCTCTCCGCCCGAGACGATCATCTCGTCGTCCCGGCCGTCGATGAACAGGCGGCCGTCTTCGTCGAAGTGGCCGACGTCGCCCGAGGAGAGCAGGTCGCCGAGCCGCGCCTTGTCCTCTCCGCCCGTGTAGCCCTCGAAGGACAGCTGGTTGCCGATGAAGATCCGCCCCGTGTCGCCGGGAGGGACGTCCTTGCCGTCCTCATCCACGATGCGGAGCACTGTCCCCCGCGGCGGCCGGCCGGCCGTGCCGGGGGCGGCGCGCATGTCCTCGGGAGTGGCGATCGAGGCCCAGGCGACCTCGGTTGAACCGTAGAGGTTGTAGAGGTTGTCGCCGAACTCGTCCATCCACCGGGTCGCGAGCTCGCCGGAGATCGAGGATCCGCTCGCGGCG